>QIIJ01000157.1 GCA_003232595.1 Aurantimonadaceae bacterium
ACAAACTGACAACGGCCAGGAACGTATCTATCTGGATAATCCAGCGGGTACACAGGTTCCCACGTCTGTTGCCAAAGCTGTTGCGGATTATATGCTGACTAACGCCAGCAATATGGGCGGACACTTCACCACCAGTCTTCACACTGATCAAATCACTTTAAAAGCCCATCAGGATGCCGCCGTATTTTTAGGTGCCCGTTCATCCAGAGAAGTCATCATTGGTCAAAGCATGACATCTTTGACATTTCATCTGTCTCGCAGCATTTGCCGTGATTTCCAGTCCGGCGATGAAATTGTGCTGTCGCGCATGGAGCATGAGGGCAATGTTGGTCCATGGCTTGAAATCGCCAAGGATAAAAATCTGAACATCCGGTGGGTGGATTTTGACAAAAAAACATGGCTGATTGAACCTGAAAATCTGGCAGTGGCGTTGAGCGAAAAAACCAAACTCGTATGCCTGAACTACGCAAGTAACATGACAGGTTCAATCAATGATATTGCAGCCTTAACACGTATGGCCCATGATGCAGGTGCACAAGTTTTTGTCGATGCAGTGCAACTGGCCCCCCATCACCTGATCGATGTTCAGGCTCTTGGTTGTGATTACCTTGCCTGTTCATCTTACAAGTTTTTTGGGCCTCATTTGGGGATTTTGTGGGGCAAGGAAGAGGTATTGGCTGCCCTTCATCCCTATAAAGGGCGCTGTGTTTCTAACGAGTTGCCGGATAGGTTTGAAGCTGGTACACCTCAATTCGAGCTTTTGGTCGGCCTGTCGGCAACTATTAAATATTTTGAGGATCTGGGGCGCAGGACCGTTCCGAATGGATCGCAACGCGAACTCATTTTTGAGGCATATAAACAATCGCGTGATTTTGAAGAACCAATAACTAACCGGCTGATTGATGGATTGGGTCATATCCCCGGAATTTCAATCTACGGTATTACCAACCCCAATCGCGTACACCAGCGGGTGCCCACAATTTCAATCCGCCACAATAAATTAAAGCCGACCGAGATTGCCAAATCATTGGCAAATTCTGGAATATTTGTCTGGCACGGCCACAATTATGCTTATGAGCCGGTCCGGTTTCTCAATATTCCTGAAGACGAGGGTGTTGTGCGGATTGGGCTGGCCCATTATAATACTGACGAAGAAATTACCCGTGTAGTGGAAACGATTGACGCAATTGTCGCAAACGCCCGCTAACAATAACAAACCACCAAGGAGGAATAAATGAATATCAAATCAATTAAATTTCTGATCGCAGGGGCGGCAGCGCTCTTTGCTGTTAGTGCAGCCTCGGCGCAACCCCTGCGTGTTGGCATGGAATGCACCTATGCTCCATTCAATTACCGCACTGCTGATGGTGTATTGGCAGGCTATGACGTTGACGTTGCTAATGGCGTTGCCGAGATCATGGGCGTAGAGCTGGAATTTGTCTGTCAACAATGGGACGGTATGATACCGGCCCTGCTGGCTAATAAATTTGATCTGATTGTGGCCTCGATGTCGATCACCGATGCGCGGCTTGAAAAGATCGATTTTTCCGGCCCTTACCGTAGTTCGGTTGGCCGCATCATTGGTCGCTCGGATGCAAATCTGGAGCTATTTGACGATATGGGTGGGCCGATTGCCGCCAAATTCGACGGGCTTCGCGTCGGACTGGAACGTGCTTCAACCTACGCAAACTGGTTTGAGGCCAAACTGCCAGGTGCTGATGTTGTGCTCTATGATGGCTCCGAGCCAATGTATCTTGACCTGCAGAACGGTCGAGTTGATGTAATCATGACCAATCCCATGAAAGCTCAGGAACGGTTTTTGGCTAATGAAGAAGGTAATGAATTTACCTTTGTCAGCCCGGCAATCAACGAAGTAGAGTTTTTCGGCGTTGGTGTTGGCATCGGACTGCGTCAAGGGCAGGACGAACTGCGTGAAGAACTGAGCGCGGCGATCCGTGAACTTATCAACAATGGCTCATTGACGGAATATGCGTTGAAAATATTCCCATTCCCGATTCATAATCCTGAATGGGGCAAAGTATAAGCCTGAATAATCATGATGTGGCGGCGCTCTATATTAATATGGCGCCGCCACGTTTTTTGGCCATTCCGGCCTGACCGGGGTGCGTCTTTGTGTAGAGGGGCAATATTGTGGAAGCCGTAACAGGTTGGTGGGACGACTACTTCTGGGGTTCGATGATCATCGTTCAGGTTTTGCCTCGCTGGTTCTGATGATCCTGTTTGGGTTGATCGGTGCTGCCGCCAAGCTATCAGATAATCGTGTTGCCCAGAACATCGCCAAAGCCTATACAGTGATTTTTCGCGGCACACCGGAAATTCTGGTAATATTGCTGCTTTATTTCGGTTCGGCCATCACCCTGACAGCTATTGCGCAAGCCATTAATCCGGAAGTGCAATTCCTTGATATTCCGCCCATTTGGGCCGGCACTATCGCCATCGCGCTGATCGTCGGCTCTTACGCTACCGAGAC
>QIIJ01000452.1 GCA_003232595.1 Aurantimonadaceae bacterium
TCCCAGCTTGCCTATCTGATCAATAATTCCGACAGCCGTTTCCTTTTTGTTGAAAATGACGAGATGCTGGACAAGTACCTGGAGATACGCGACCAGGTGCCGGGGCTTTCAAAGATAATCATCTTTGACCGCGACGGCCTGCATGATTTTGATGACGAACGGGTACTGTTTCTTGATGAGCTTTATGATCTTGGCGAAAAGCAGCAGCAGAGTGAACCGGAGCGTTTTGACATCGAGGTTGATTTATCAAAGCCTGAAGATATCGGCCTGCTGATCTATACATCCGGCACCACCGGTAAACCCAAGGGCGCGATGATCAGCAATGAAAATGTCATCTTCACCCTGTCATCCGTTGCGCGGGTGCTGCCCGGATTTGCAGGCGATGAGCAGCTGTGCTTTTTACCGCTTTGCCACGTTCTGGAACGCAACACCTCTGCCTACACGCCGATATTTTCCAAGACAATTGTCAATTTTGCTGAAAGCACAGAGACAGTATTCGACAATCTGCAGGAAGTTTCTCCCCATGTTTTTACCGCTGTGCCACGGGTGTGGGAGAAGATTTTTTCCCGCGTTTCCATACTCGCTGAAGACGGAACGGGTTTCGGCAAATGGAGCTATAAGCAGGCGATCAAGGCCGGTATGGCGCGAGCAGAATATGTGATTGAAAACAAACCTGTGCCGGGCGGCGTTGAAATGCGTTACAAGATCTGGGATTTTCTCGTTCTGCGCAATTTGCGCCGTATGCTGGGCATGGCCGATATACGCCGTGCGACCACCGGGGCGGCACCAATTTCACCTGATCTGCTTTTGTGGTATCGCGCAATCGGGGTGAACCTGCTTGAGGGTTACGGCCAGACCGAGGGGGCCGGAATTACCGCGGTCAATCTGATCGACAAGAACCGCAATGGCACCGTTGGCCCGCCCATTCCGGGCGTCGATATCCGCATATCTGACGAGGGCGAAATACAGATGAAGGGGCGCAATGTGTTTCCCGGATACTGGAAAGCACCGGAAAAGACTGCCGAGACCATGACCGATGATGGTTATCTTAAAACCGGCGATGTGGGCAACCTTGATGAGGATGGATTTTTGACCATCACCGGACGGCTGAAAGATATTATCATTACCGCCGGCGGCAAGAATATCACCCCTTCTGAAATCGAGAACAAACTCAAGTTCTCAACCTATGTTTCAGATGCCGTTTTGATCGGTGACAAACGCAAATACCTTACCTGCCTGGTAATGATTGATCAGGAAAATGTCGAAAAGTTTGCACAGGACCGCAGAATACCGTTCAATGACTTTGCTTCCCTGTGTGCGGCAAAAGAGGTACAGGAACTTATTGGCTCAATTGTCGGGGAAGCAAACAAAGATTTTGCAAGGGTGGAACAGATCAAGGATTTTCGGCTGATTGACATCTTGCTCACCGCAGAGGATGACGAACTGACTGCCACAATGAAACTGAAACGCAGCTTTGTCGAAAAGAAGCACAAGCCTCTGATTGACCAGATGTATAAATAGTAAAAGGGAGAAAACCATGAAGACAATAACCAAACTTACATTGGCACTGGCCATGACAACCGGCATTGCAACCGCGGGCTGGGCGCAGGAAACTCGTGGGGTCAGCGACACCGAAGTTGTTGTCGGCTCAAGCAATGACCTGTCCGGTATATTTGCCGCATTTGGTGCTCCGGCGACCAAGGCTGCACAGATGTATTTTGACGAAGTCAACGCCAAGGGCGGCGTACATGGCCGTAAAATCAAGTTTGTTGTTGAAGACCATGCCTATTCACTGCCAAAGGCGACACAGGCTATCAACAAACTGGTCAACCGCGACAAGATATTTGCCATGTTGCTGCAACTTGGCACACCAATGAACATTGCCTCTTTCAAATTGCTGGAAAAAAACAAGATTGCCAATGTCTATCCGCTTTCAGCAGCCCGCCAGTTGCTGCAGGAGCCGATCGATTATCGTTTCACCGGCGCTGCGTCCTATTATGACCAGATCCGGGCCAGCGTGAAATACCTCAACAAAGTCAATGGCTCGACCAAAATCTGCTCAATGTTTATTCCATCAGACTTTGGCAAGGAAATTCAGGAAGGTGCAAAAGATGAGGCCGCTGCTCTTGGCATTACCTATGTGGCTGAAACCACCCACAAGCCGGATGATGCAGATTTTGTAGGATCATTGACCAAGTTGAAAGATGCCGGAAGATGCCGGTTGTGAAGTGGTTACGATGGCTCTTGGTGTGCGTCAGGCCATCACAGCTTATGCCACAGCGCGTAAAATCGGATGGACTGAGGCGAGCTTCGTTGGCTCATCTGCAGGCTTTCACACTGTCATGGCAAAAGTGCCGGGTGGCGTTACCGAGGGTCTCTATGCGGCTGCCGGATGGTCTGACATTCTGCCCCGGGTTAGCAATCCGGTTGTCGGTGCGTGGTTCAAGAAATTCACCGAAGCCACAGGCGAAAAACTTC
>QIIJ01000634.1 GCA_003232595.1 Aurantimonadaceae bacterium
GCTATATCCAAAGGCGTATCAATCACCATTTTTGTTACCCTGATCGGCTTTGGCCTGGCAACAGCAATCGGATTGCTGCTGGCGGTCATGGGTCTGTCCAAATCGCTTATTTTACGGCAGATATCCAGGTTTTATGTTGAGATTGTCCGCGGTATTCCGATACTGGTATTGCTGTTTTATATAGCTTTTGTCGGTGCACCGGGATTTGTTGTGTTGTGGAACTTCCTGACTGCACCGCTGATTGATGCCGGTCTGATTGAAAAAATGACCGTGCGTGATTTTCCCTTGCTGTGGCGCGCGATTATTGCCTTGACGATTGGCTATTCGGCCTTCATTGCAGAGGTATTTCGTGCCGGTATTCAGGCAGTTGAAAGGGGCCAGATTGAAGCAGCCAAGGCACTTGGGCTTACAGCTTTTCAACGCTTTCGACTGATTGTCATGCCCCAGGCAGTTCGCACCATTGCGCCGCCGCTCGGAAATGATTTCATCGCCATGGTCAAGGATTCGTCGCTTGTGTCCATTCTCGGCGTTGCCGATATTACCCAGATGGGCAAGGTCTATGCCTCAGGTTCGTTCCGCTTTTTCGAAACCTATTCAATTGTTGCCTATATTTATCTGTTCATGACAATCAGCCTGTCCCTGATGCTGCGGGCGCTGGAGCGGCGTATGCGCAAAAAGTGGTGAGCGCACAAGTGTCCGATTTAAAAGTCTCCACAGGAGATTTTTTTGAGGAATTCTTGACCTGAGCCTTGCATGCCCGCAATTTATCCATATATATTCTGAACGATCGTTCATTCATATAAAGGTCAATCTGTGCAAACATTCCGCTACACTGGTTTAACCGTCCTCGCGGGGATAGTGAAATCACCTGATCTGCCACTCAATTTTCAAGGTAAAAACTCCCGGTTACGCCTGACAAATGCCCTCTGGGTATTGTGGCCCCTGTCACTCATCCCGGCAATCAGCATGCGGGGGAGCGGGCGATGAACGACATAGAATCCCGTTTCAACGAGGCATCCTCCGCCCTTGGTTTCCTCGAATTTATCGGGCTGTTGTTCCTGGTGCTGATTGTATCGGAAACCCTGTGGGATGTCCTCACCGGTAAAAGGGTGCGATGGAAGGAAAGCGGTGCCAATTTCACTATTTTCCTAATCAGCGCCATATTGGAGCGCACAGCCTATGGCCTGGTCTTTATTGTAGCGCTGGCGCTGGTGGAACCGTTTTCCTTTTTTACCATTCCCCAGACCTGGTGGAGTTGGGCTCTGGCACTGGTGGCAGCAGATTTCACCTATTACTGGATGCACCGGTTTGAGCATCAAATCCGCATCCTGTGGGCCTATCACAGCGTTCACCATTCATCGCCTGAATACAACCTGACGACCGCCATGCGCCTTGCCTGGGTTGAAGCCTTGTTTGAATGGGTATTTTTAATACCAATGCTGCTCATCGGCTTTGATCTCGTGCAAACCATAATCGCATTCCTGAGCGTTGTTTCCTATCAGACATGGATTCACACCGAAAAAATCAATCGCCTCGGCTGGCTTGACCGCATTTTCAACACCCCTTCTGTGCACCGGGTTCATCACGGCACAAATGCGCAATATATCGACAAAAACTATGGTGGTATCCTGATCATCTGGGACCGGCTGTTCGGTACTTTTGAACCGGAAGGCGAAAAAGTGGTTTACGGCATCACCACGCCACTTGGAACATCCAACCCGCTGACCATTAATTTCCATGAATATGGACAGATATTCAAGGACGCCTGGCAGGCAAAATCACTTCGAAATGCTTTGGGGCACTTGTTCAAACGACCCGGATGGCAGCCCCGGACAATTTGCAAGAACGATACGGGCCGCATGAACGATACAGGCCCCTGATTTCGGCAAGATTGTTGACACGATGGCAGTGCGGGCGTACCTCGAACTGTCATTTTGACAAAAACGGCAGACAATTGCGGAATTCTATTGGCCGATATTCTCAACATCATCCTGCCGGTATTTGCCCTGATTGGCATTGGATATCTCGCCGCCATTACCGGCCTGCTGAAAGAAGATGTCGGGGATGCGCTTTCCCGGTTTATTTTTACAATTGCCATTCCGGCCCTGTTGTTCAGGATAATGGTGTTGTCGGAATTTTCCGGCGCAAATATGTGGGCGTTCTGGGGTGCATATTTCAGTGGTGTGGCGCTGGTCTGGCTGCTGGCAAAA
>QIIJ01000363.1 GCA_003232595.1 Aurantimonadaceae bacterium
TGCGTCACTGTTCCGGTGGGCGGGTTGGATGTGCCGGAGGGATAGGTAAATGAGCCAACAAGGGTAATCTTGTTGGTTATGGTTGGGAATGTACTCTGATTTGCTTCCCAGGCATAAGTTGTTGCGGTGGTGGTAACGATTGTATCGAGATCGACCTCAAAAAATCGCTGTGATGGAATGTACGAACCAGTGCTTGAAGTAATTGTTGCCATTTTTTCTCCTTTTCCTGCCAATTATCGGAATTAAAGTTCGCTGGCAGGATAAATATTTTTGATTTAACTACCCTAAATTTCGCCTTGTCACATCACCCATATGGGCTAAATTGTTTTTCCCGTATAAAAAAAGGAGTCACATTATCGCGAAGATCACTGAATCTGCCGATGTGCGCAAAGCTCAGTTGATTGCCGAGATTTATGAGGTGGTGCTCAAGCCGGAGCGTTATGATCATTTTATGGCGTTGTGGGAGGAACATATTTCCGGCGCGATTGATGAGTTTACACCACTTCAAACCGGTGATTTCCCTGTCGGTAAATCTGTCAACGACCCCGAACTGGAGGCCCATTTCCAGCGCGCCTATCTGATACTTGAAAAACTGGGCCGTGAGGCGAAAGAGATTACCACACCAAGAGAATATACCGACCAAAAATCTGAACCGGCTTTTTTTGTTACCATCGGTGGACAGATTGTTGATGAGAACGAGGCCGCCCGGCAAATGCTGGGTGACATATCCAGGCTGGATGAATTGCATCAGTTAATCGATGGCTGGGATTGCAGAAAATTGCATACAATGCAACTCGGCCTTGATCGCCCGGATCTGGCAGAACAAATTCATGTTTTCCAATTTCGAACGTCACAAAACAGGGTTGCGGGAAACAGCCACGAACAGCTGTTTTTGGCAAAGCCGATGCGGTTTTCGCACAACCAACCGGTTTTGCTTGGTATTTACGCCATAGGGGTAGACTGGAACGAAGGGCTGGAGGCCTTGCTGAGCGATGCTTTTGCGTTGACGACAAGTGAGTTGCAGGTCGGAAAGGGGTTGTGTGCGGGGAAATCACTGGGTGAAATTGCCCGTGAACGCGGGCGCTCGGTTCATACTTTGCGAGCTCAGGTCAAATCCATGTTGCGCAAAACCGCAACGGGTTCGCAAGCCGATCTTGTTCGTATAATGGTGACATTGGCCTCATTTGGCCAAGGTCAGGGTTCTGGATCGGCAAATGATCAAAAACGCCTGGAAACGGGTACACAGATATTGGTTCAGGTTGAGGGGAATCGAAATATGCCGGTTCATCAAATCGGGCCGGTGGATGGGCGGCCTGTCCTGTTTCTTCACGGTATGCTGGATGGCATCGCGATTTGTAGGTCTGTCGCAAGCCTTCTTAAACGCAGAAATATCAAATTGATTGCGCCCGTTCGGCCCAGTTTTTCCAACAGCCCGCCGGCCTATAGAATTGAAACAGCACCAGAGGAATTTGCCGATGACCTGCGCCATATTCTGGACCATCTCGAAATTGCCACAGTGCCGGTGATCGGGCATATGGCAGGCTCGGTATATGCGTTTGCGGCGGCAGCAGCACTACCCGACAGAATTTCCGGCATTCTCAATATTTCCGGTGGCGTTCCGATCAGATCCATGCGCCAGTTGTCATCAATGTCCGCCCGTCAACGGGTTGTGGCCTGGACAGCACGGTTTGCACCGGCACTGCTGCCGGCAATCCTGAGAACCGGAATATCTCAAATAGATCGCGGTAATGAAACAGATTTTATGAATGCGCTTTATGCAAAAGGCAGCTGTGACCGAAATGTTGTGGCGGACCTTGATGTACGCGCTGCCATTCATGCCGGATACCAATTTGCCATCGCTCAGGGGCATCGGGCTTTCGAAGTCGATTCCCGCCACGTTACACGTGACTGGTCCACTTATCTTGAGCATGTTCAGCAAAGGACAATACTGGCGCATGGTGTTTTTGATCCCACCGTAACGATTGGTAGCGTAAGGAAGTTCGCCGGTCGACATGCCAATATCGAACTTGAAGAACATGATGATGCAGGCCAGCTGCTGTTTTACCAAAAGCCCAAAGAAATTATTTCAACCCTGTGCAAGCTGATGCAGGATTGATGCGCATGTTGTGACAATTTCGGGGAAAAGCAAGGGTCAGCACCCTGCAGGCAAAGGGTCTGGCTCTTGTCTAAACGTAAGCGCCAGTCCGGCTGTCAGGCTGGCGAACTGGATTGCGGCACCTGCGCCATTGCCATCGGCGTCGTAGAGGAGCAGGCCGTCGTCGGTGTCGTAGATTATGCGGTCATTGAAATCGGTGGCAACGCCTGCCGCATTGGCCTTGAAATAACCCGACAGCAT
>QIIJ01000168.1 GCA_003232595.1 Aurantimonadaceae bacterium
TTTCACGTCAGAGCAACCCCCGCAGAGCGGAGTTTCTTTCACTGGTTTATCAAGTTGATAATATTCTCCGAATTTTGCTGAAACATGGCCTTGCCATATATATGAAATTATTCTAAATTAGCAAGTATGAATATAGATGATATGGAAAATAATTCGGAAGCCGCCGCCCAGTTGATGGCGATGCTTTCGAATCCGAAACGGCTGATGATCCTGTGTCAGCTGCTTGAGGGTGAAAAAAGCGTGATGTCACTTGTGGACGCGGTAGGGATATCCCAATCCGCCCTGTCTCAGCATCTGGCCAAACTGCGTGCTTCGGGGCTGGTTGCAACGCGCCGTGATGCGCAGACGATCTATTACCGCTCGGCAGGTCGTGAGGCGGTGGCCGTGCTGGAGCTGTTGAATTCGCTCTATTGCGCACCTGAAGAAAACCGGATTGAAGCGGATAGCAGAAAGGCGGGATAATGCCCGTCCGCTACATCCTCTCAATGATACCTGCATCGCCTTCTGTGTTGATTCGGCCCACATCATTGAGGCCTGCTTCAGTGAGGATTGTTGGCAAAATATCTTCTGCCCGGTCGATAATCAGGGGGCGGGCAAGGGCGGCTGAGTGAAAAAAACCTTCATCCTGCATGTGATTAAACAACGTCATCAACGGCGACCAGAAATTATCGATATTGGCAATTGCAATCGGCTTGTTGTGCCGCCCCAACTGGCTCCAGGTAAGCACTTCAACCAGTTCTTCCAGCGTACCGATGCCACCGGGAAGGGCGACAAAGGCATCGGATTTCTCAAACATCATATGTTTGCGCTGATGCATGTCTTTGGTCAGAATAATTTCGCTGTTTTCCAGGTGCTGATTTTTATGCCACTCGTGCTGAATAAGGAATTCCGGAATGATTCCAGTGACTTTCCCACCACCTTCAGCTGCTGCGCGCGCAACCGCGCCCATGATACCGCGGCTTCCCCCGCCATAAACCAACCTGATACCAGCCGCTGCAATGGCTCTGCCCAGAATGATAGCAGCATCTTTGTTGGTGCTGTTAATTCCGTCGGAAGAACCGCAATAGACACAAATCGATCGAATTTTGCTCATGGCTGTGTTAATGCGCCCTTGCAGGCGGCAAGGTCAAGGGCGTTTGTCGCACCGGGATATACTGCGGTTCATCAATTTATAACAATTCCACTTGCTTTAAGCTGTTTGGGATTCCCTAAAGCGAACACCTGCTATAAAAGGCATACAGAAATGTTACATTAAATCGGGATTAGCGTGGGATTTCGGTTGCATTACAGGTTACAGGGTTAATGATTGAGTCTTCGAAAATCGGGTTTTATCTCCTGGGCGGCGCCCTGGGTGCTGTTGGCATTGCTGCTGTAGCTGGCGTGCTTGACATGCCGGCGCGTGGTATATTTACCAAACCACCCCTGGTTGCCGAAAATCCAGGCGCGACTTCTGAAAAGACGGCAGAAGAAAAGGTTGTAACTCTTGCGCCCGATGAAGGCAGCCCCCCCGATGAAGGCAGCCCCAAGGCAACCGGGCCCGCACCTGATATCTACCCGACATTCCATCTGGTGACCGTGGAAAACGGCAGTTCAGCCCTGATTGCCGGCAATGCGGCTCCAGGTTCAACGGTCGAAATTCTCGATGGCGAAAATGTGGTAGCGACAACCACTGCCACCAGCAATGGGGATTTTGTGGCCATTATTAAACAACCGCTTGCACCAGGCGATCACAATCTGACAATCCGCGCGACGGATAAAAATAACAAGGCACTGGTATCACTCGAATCAAGTCTGGTGAGTGTGCCAGAAGGCAAACAGGGCGAAGCCTTTGTTATGGTGACCAAACCCGGCGAGGCCAGTCGGGTATTGAATAATCCGACAGATACATCACCAACTGGTGCAACCGATGACAAGGCAAATGTTGAAACAGCCGCCACAACCGGTTCAGGCGATGTGGCGGCGGAAAACCAGCCTGCCAAAGTTGCTAAAAACACTGATGCAAAAGAGGCCCCCGAAAATGAAGTGGCAGCAGTGAATACAAAGGCCGAGGAAACGCAGCCGGAACAACCGGCGGACACTGTTGTCAGCGAAGGTGCAAAGGCTTCATTGCCGACATCAGGCGAAAAAACCGTTTCCGCAGATAATTCTGGTGAAAATGAAACCGGCACCAACAAAGTCGGCGATAT
>QIIJ01000518.1 GCA_003232595.1 Aurantimonadaceae bacterium
TTCATCGGATTTAAAACTGGAATTATTCGCGGATGGAATTTTACCTTTTGCATCCAGAATGGATATGTCTGTGCTAGGGCCGTACATTGCTAACTCCTTACAAACTCAACATGTTGCAATACAGCCGCCCCACATTAACCTGACGAGCCACAATGGCCGGAGTGTGGCAGAGAGACCTTCGGAATTAATTGAAATGATTCAAGCACTTTGTGCTGGACGGATGAGGTTTCCTATTCCAATATTGACGAAAATAAGAACCAGGGGAGAGTAATATGCTCGGATTGATGCAGGACTGGCCGCTGCTTTGTCACAAGATTATCGATCATGCAGCCATTCAGCACGGGGAGCGGGAAGTTGTTTCCCGCTCCATTGAAGGCCCTGTTCACCGCACCAATTACCGGGAAGTGCGTGCCCGCTCGCTGAAACTGGCCCAGGCGCTGGAACGTGACGGATACCGTCTTGGCGACCGGATCGCGACCCTTGCCTGGAACACCTGGCGGCATCTTGAGTGCTGGTATGGCATTATGGGCATCGGTGCGGTGTACCACACACTTAATCCGCGGTTGTTCCCGGAACAGATCGCCTGGATTATGAATCACGCTGAGGACAAACTGATCTTTGTCGATTTGACCTTCCTGCCGATTATCGAAGCGATTGCCGACAAGGTACAATCTCTGGAGAAGGTCATAGTGCTAACCGACGATGAGCACATGCCGGAAAGCAAACTGCCCAATGTGGTTGCTTATGAAAGCTGGCTCAACAGGGTGGACGGCGATTTCCGATGGAAGGAATTTGACGAAAAAACCGCAGCCGGCATGTGTTATACATCCGGCACCACCGGCAACCCAAAGGGGGTTGTCTATTCCCATCGCTCAAATGTCATTCATGCATTGGTGTCAGCCCAGCCCGATGCGCTTGGTCTTGCGGCCAACGAAACAATTCTACCCGTTGTGCCGCTGTTTCACGCCAATGCCTGGGGCATATCTTTCACAGCCCCGATGGCGGGTGCAAAACTCGTTATGCCGGGCGGCCGGATGGACGGCGAAGGCATCTATGAGATGCTGGATAACGAGCAGGTCTCGTTTTCAGCTGCGGTCCCGACCGTGTGGCTGATGCTGCTGCAATATCTCGAGGAAACCGGCAAAAAGCTGCCACACCTTAAACGCGTTGTCATCGGCGGGGCAGCCTGTCCGCGCATGATCCTGCAAAAATTCCAGGACGACTATGATGTCACCGTGTTCCACGCCTGGGGCATGACCGAAATGAGCCCGATTGGCACTGTTGGCAGCGTCAAGCCGCAATTTTCATCGCTTACCGGCGAAAAGCGGCTTGATCTTCAGGAAAAACAGGGCTTTGCGCCGTTCAGTGTGGAGATGAAGATTACCGATGATGAAAACAACGAACAGCCGTGGGACGGCAGGTCCTTTGGCCGGTTGAAAGTACGTGGCCCGGCCATTTCCAGCAGCTATTACGGCGGCGACGGCAAAGAGCAATTTGAGGAAGACGGGTATTTTGATACGGGTGATGTCGCCCACATCGACAAACACGGCTACATGCAGATTACCGACCGTGCCAAGGACGTGATCAAGTCCGGTGGCGAGTGGATTTCAACCATTGATCTGGAAAACCTGGCCGTCGGCCATCCGGAAGTGGCCGAAGCTGCGGTGATAGGCATTGCCCACCCGAAATGGGATGAGCGCCCCTTGCTGATAATCGTTAAAAAAGCCGGGTGCGAGCCGGAAGGCAAAGATATCCTCAAATTCATGGAAGGCAAGATTGCCAAATGGTGGATGCCGGATGCGGTAAGCTTTGTTGAAGAAATCCCCCACACGGCAACCGGCAAAATTCAGAAAATAGAGTTGCGCAAACAGTTTGCGGATTATGTACTGCCAACGGCGGTGTGAGGGGTGATGTGCAAACCAGTTTCCACCTCCCCCTTGCGGCAGGGCTGTCGCATATGGAAACAGGCCCCGTTTTCCCTCCCCAATTTTGGGGAGGGTGCCCCGAAGGGGTGGGTGGGGTTAAAGTGTTGCAACCAAATAATGTCTGGCTGAACTTGCTGAAATTACAAAAGAATTCTGCTTCAGTGAAGAGTTTGGCGCGACCCCCACCCGACCCTTCGGGCCACCCTCCCCCAAAAAACGGGGGAGGGGGAGCAAGTGCAACAGGCGTACTTTCATGACCAAGGGAGACCTGCTTGTTCATGCGGAGGATACAAGATTTGATGGTAACCCCCTGGGTGACTTTGGATCGGTTGCCCTTCTTGATGGCGCCCGGTGTTTTGCCAGTGTGCTTTATATCGGGCCGCAAAGTGACGAAGAGCTTGAGGCGATAGCCAACACCATTCGGGGTGATTTCACCGGCCACCAGATCGGCACAAGCGCCTTTAATGGCAAACTGGTCATTCGAATTTTGGCCGCTACAAGTTATGAATTGAGGGCACAGTTGATTCCGGTTATAGATCGGCTGCGTGGCGAAAAACCACTGCCGCGTGTCTGGAACTTATGAGGAAAGCCAACTTATGAGGAAAGCCCATGCATCTGACCCCGAGGGAAAAAGACAAATTGCTGATTGCCATGGCAGCAGAAGTGGCGCGCAAGCGCCTTGCGCGCGGAGTGAAGCTTAATCACCCGGAAGCTGTTGCGTTGATTTCAGACTTTGTGGTTGAAGGCGCACGCGACGGCAAAAGCGTGGCCGACCTGATGGAAAAGGGCGCCCATGTAATCACCCGGGCCGAAGTCATGGAAGGCATTGCCGAAATGATCCATAATATTCAAATCGAAGCGACCTTTCCCGACGGGGTGAAGCTGGTCACAGTGCACGAGCCGATCAGATGAGTGAAGATCAGTCTTTCGAGTTGCATATGGAGGAGTACAAAGCGCTGCGTGAGGAGATAGTATCGCAGCAG
>QIIJ01000635.1 GCA_003232595.1 Aurantimonadaceae bacterium
TTGAGGATGCCATTTGCAATGTTGCAGCATCCTTCTCATCGAAACGCATTGCCGATTATGGCAGTAACGAAAATATGTCGGACGAGGGCAACATTCTTGTCCAGAAGATGATTGATGCCGACTATGCCGGTGTACTCTTTACCCGCGCCCCTGAAAGCCCCGGCATGATGATGGTCGAAGTTGTCGAGGGAACAGCTGATGTACTGGTATCAGGCATGGCGGTGCCGGAAATGTTCCGATTTGGCCGCTATTCCCACCAGTCAATGGACGAGAACAGTCCGCCAATTGATCTTGGGCCGCTGATTTCGATGGCAAAAGAGGTCGAAGGCCTGTTCAGCGCACCACAGGATATCGAATGGACCTATCTTGGCGGACAGTTTCTGATTGTACAAAGCCGTGACATTACCACCCTGAAACCGGGGTCAAAGGCCGAGCACCGCCATGTAAACGAATGGCAGCGCCTGTTGAACGAGGCAAAAAAAGCCAGGCCCGAAGAAATTGTATTCAAGCAGGACGAAATGTCGGAGGTGCTGCCGCGTCCGACCCCGCTTTCGCTTGACATGATGCAAACCCTTTGGGCCAATGGCGGCAGTGTTGACCATGCTGCACGTGCTCTGGGCCTTGCCTATGATGCCGGAGAAAATGCCCCTTCCCGCCTCACCACAATCTTTGGTCGTCTTTATACCAACATGCAGCAAGCCACAAAGACCGCCATTGTCATCAACCGGGCCTGTTCGATCCGCCTGAAAAAGAACGGCTCCAGGATAGCAGACGAATACTACCAGAAATTTCTGCCGCGATTTGACAACGAAATGAATCTGCTGGAAAGCGCCAATTTTGACAAACTGCCAACCGGTGATTTGCTGGAATTGACGAAGAACCAATGGCAGGGTTTTGTCACCGGCACCCATGTGGAAGTGGAAATGATCAATATCGCCGCAAGTTTCCATATGACCAATGCCACGACTGAAATCGAGAAGGCCGGGCTGGATCCTGCAGCCCTGCTCGCTACAACACCTGAAGCCGGGCCGGCAAAGGCAATGGCCGAAGCAGGTCTACTGCCAAAGGCTGAAATTCGGCCCCATCTGCTGGCAGAAATGGGTCATCGCGCCGCTTTCGACTATGAACTTGCCGAACCGCGTTATCGGGAAAAACCGGAACTGCTGGATAACATTTGCGCAGCCCTCAACCCGCCACAGCCGGATCGCGAGCCCGCCAGTGAACAGGGGATACAGGATAATCTTCCAAAACCATGCGCCGATGCCCTGCGACTGGCCAGGTTGTATCAATCCCTGAAGGAGGACGCCAAACACCAGTCCCTGCGCCAGTTTGCCCTGATCAGGCAGTTGCTGATGGCCATCGACCGTCGGTTCAACCTCTCGGGTCTTTCTTTCTTCCTCACCTTCGAAGAGGTGATCTCCCTAAATGAAGAAACCTGTGCCGAGCTGCGAAAAATAGCCAAAACCAGGCGTAAAACCAGACGCCGGTTCCTGAAAGAAGCACCGCTCGCCTCCAGTCTGGACCTTGTGCAGCTGGAAAAAGCCTCATCGAAATCGACCACTCGGGAGGATATCGGCGAAGGTGAAATTGGCGGCTCACGGGTTTCCGGCAGCAAGGTTTCGATTGGCAGGGCCTATGTTGTTTCTGCAAAAGATGCTGAACAGGGCAAACCGCTCAAGGCGTTTCGCGACGGCGACATTCTGGTCTGCACAATGGTTCATCCGGCCTGGCTTCCCTACGTTTTGCGCTCGGGCGGCGTTGTGTGCGAGGTTGGCGGCTGGCTCAGCCACATCGCCATTGTTGCCCGGGAGCATGATGTTGCCATGATTGTCGGCACCCGCTGCATGACAAATATCACCAGCGATGACCTGTTGACGCTGGAGCTTGATGGCAAAGTCGAAATTGCCGAAGCCAAAGAGCTCGCAACCGCAAATGCAGCAGAATAGTCTGGTCAGAATCTTCCGGAGAAATATTGCGACTGTCGCTGGTCTACAGCCGTCAGGAAATGGAAAGAACCCTGTTCGAACGCTGCCAGGCGGAAAACCCGATACACCAGTGGCGTTGGCCTTTAAACGATGTTGATGTGCTTGCGAGTAAAATACGAGCCGCCGCTTATGCGGCGCGCTCCTGAGCAGGTCGAAGGGGCAGGCCCGAAACGAAGTGGAGGAATGGCCGGAGAGACATGATTCAAAGATTCCTGTCGGAAATGCTGGCGGAAGACGGCCGGACTGAATACCAGATCAAGCTCCACACCCGTTCGCAGTGAGTATCAATCCGCCACCTCGAACTGCAGTCCGTCAAAGCCCGGTTCCACATGGTCGGGTGTCTCGGCCATCACCGTTTCGTAGTCAAGTGGTGTGTGCATATGGGTAAGAATCGCGCGTTCGGGCGCTAATTTTTTAATCCAGTCCAGACTTTGCTCCAGCGAGAAGTGACTCG
>QIIJ01000447.1 GCA_003232595.1 Aurantimonadaceae bacterium
TGCCAAGTTCCAGCCATGATTTTTTGGCGGGAAGCGTCCTGAAAGGTTCGGGATAACTGGACCCTTTGTTTGGAACGATTGTTTTGACATCAATTTTCGGCATATCGCCTACACCCGCTTAATTATCGTTGCCGTGCCCATGCCGGCACCGATACACAGTGTTACCAGCGCTGTGTTGAGGTCGCGACGCTCTAGCTCATCAAGTACTGTGCCAAGGATCATGGCACCGGTTGCACCAAGCGGGTGGCCCATAGCGATTGCCCCGCCCGCAACATTGATTTTGTCGTGGGGAATTTCGAAATACTGCATATAGCGAAGAATTACGGCAGCAAAGGCTTCATTGAGCTCAAACAGGTCAATATCATCGATGTTCATCCGGGCGCGTTTTAGAAGTTTTTCGGTCACATCAATCGGGCCGGTCAACATCAAGGCAGGATCGGATCCAATGCTGGCTGTGAATTTTGGCGCGCGGCTTAAGGCCAAGCGAGCGGCCACCGCGTTTGGAACCCATCAGAACTCCGGCGGCTCCATCAACGATACCCGATGAATTGCCCGCATGGTGAACGTGGTTGACGGCTTCTACTTCCGGGTGCGCCTGAATTGCGACATAGTCAAATCCACCCATCTCGCCCATCATCACAAAAGATGCATTGAGCGAAGCCAGCGATTGCATGTTGGTATCCGGCCGCATGTGTTCATCGTGATCAAGAATGGTCAGTCCGTTGATATCCTTGACCGCAACAACCGATTTATCAAAATTCCCGTCCGCCCAGGATTTAGCCGAGCGTTTCTGGCTTTCCACTGAATAGGCGTCCACATCATCACGGGAAAAGCCATATTTGGTGGCGATCAGGTCAGCTGATACGCCCTGCGGCATGAAGTAGGAAGGAACTGCCACGCTCGGATCCATCGGCCATGCACCACCGGAGGCACCAATGCCAACCCGACTCATCGATTCCACACCACCTGCAATAACAATATCTTCGCTGCCAGCTTCAATCTTGCCCGCCGCCAGATTTACCGAGTCGAGGCCGGATGCACAAAATCGGTTGATCTGCATTCCGGGGACACAAATGTCATAGTTGGCTTCGAAGATCGCGGCACGCGCAATATCGCTGCCCGCTTCGCCTACAGGGTCAACACAACCCAATATCACATCATCAACGGTCTTGGTGTCGATGTCATTGCGATCACGCAGGGAGTTCAGTGTATGGGCGGCAAGACGCACGGCTGGCACTTCATGCAATGAACCGTCTTTTTTGCCTCGCCCCCGCGGGGTACGCATGTGGTCATATATAAATGCTTCAGGCATATTGTTCTCCTGTCATCACCCGCAGGTGAATTTCATCGTTATTTTGATCCGCCTACTGCGGAAGGAAGTAAATCTTCTGACGGTGCCCAACTTTCCAGCTTCTGAATATTGGCGAGCCATTTTTTTATGTTGGGATATTCATCCCACGATAATCCCATGTGCTCGGGCCAGAAAAGATAACCACACAGGGAAATATCAGCGATCGACGGCCTGTTATTGGCGACCCAGTCGCACCCTTCCAAATGGGTATTCAATATTGTGAAGGCACTTCGTGCCCGCTCCTCCATGAATTTTGTCAATTCGTCATCGGGTTTTTGCAGCACTGTACGGCGAAAGCGCCAGCCCGCAGCATTTGCGGTTAGTTTGTGATTGTCGAACAGAATCCAGCGCAGAATTTCCAGATCCTGCATTTCATTTTCACCACCAAACTTTCCAAATCGCCTGGCCAGATAGGTCAATATGGTGCCCGATTGGGAAAGGGTCACATCGCCGTCTTTTGTATGGTGAACCAGAACCGGCACTTCACCCATCACATTGAGGTTTCGGTATTCAGCTTCCCGCGTTGCACCCTTCATAAAGTCCACAAACAATGGCTTCCAGTCAGCATTGCACAATTGCAGCATCAGGGCCGCCTTGTAGGCATTGCCGGACTCGCAAAATCCGTGAAGTGAATATTCGCTCATGATTTTTCCTTGTTATCTGGTTTACCCGAAAACGGCAGCAGGCGGGCGCTGGTGGTTGAACGTGCCGCAAGCCTTCCTTCACTGTCAAACAATTTGCTTTCCATGAAAACCACCGTCTTGCCGACTTTCGTCACCTGTGCCTCAACAAAAACCTTGCCCATGGAAACCGGGCGCATGAAATGGGTATGGAGATCAATCGACGCCATGCCGACCTTCATGCCCATATGGACAAATACATTAAATCCCATGGTATCATCCATCATTGCGGCCAGAAAACCGCCCTGTATGACTCCGTTGAAATTCAGCAATTCCGGTTTCGGATCAAATGAGACTTTGACATAGCCATTTTTGATATCCATTTCCACAAGATCCATGCCAAGAAATTTTGCACTTGGCGGGGCCATGTCGGTGTTGAAGGGGATCTCATTCATGGTCGTGGACACTTTCTAAAGGCTCCGGGCAATCAGCAGTTTCATGATCTCACTCGTGCCGCCATAGATGCGTTGCACACGAGCATCGCGGAACATGCGGCGATCGGATATTCATTCATATATCCATAGCCCCCATGCAATTGCACACATTCATCCATCACTTTGCATTGAAGGTCTGTCAGCGACAGTTTGGCCATGGAGGCCATGGTCTGATCGAGCTTTTTCTCAAGATGCAGGGTAACGCAATTATCGACAAATATTCGAGCCATTGTAGCTTCAGTCTTGAGTTCTGCCAGCTTGAATTGAGTGTTCTGGAATTCCATGATCGACTTGCCAAAGGCCTTGCGTTCCCTGACATAGTCAATGGTCAGCGCCAAGGCTCGTTCAATGGCACATATGGCCTGATTGGCAATCAGCAGCCGTTCCTGGG
>QIIJ01000161.1 GCA_003232595.1 Aurantimonadaceae bacterium
GCATTTTCAATGCCGATAATCAGCAATTGCCCAAGCCCGTTAACGCGGAATATCTGCTCGGTGATAATCGCGCCGCCAAAGATCTGCGGAATGCCAAGGGCGATTACGGTCACCACCGGAATGAGTGAATTGCGCAGCACATGCACCAGCAGAACCACCTTTTCGCTCAGGCCCTTGGCGCGGGCCGTGCGGACATAATCCTGATTGAGATTATCCAGCATCGAAGCGCGCATGAAGCGGCTTAGCTGGGCGGCGTTAAACAGCGCCAGCACCATCACAGGCATGATCAACTGCCTGATCTGCGCCCAGAATGACGACCAGTCCGTGACCTGCAAGGTGGTATCATAGATCGAGGGCAGCCAGCCGAGCTGCACCGAAAACACGACGATCAACAACAGGCCGGTAAAGAATGTCGGAACAGAAAAGCCAACCATCGAAACAAAGGTGCCGATCTGGTCAAACCATGAATATTGCTTGTAGGCGGAGATAACGCCGATGGGCAGGGCAATAAGAATGCCAACCACGTAGGAAAGGCCGACAACCCACAGGGTTTGCGGCATGCGCTCGACAATGAGGTCAACCACCGGCGAACGGCTCATCCATGACGTTACACGCAAACGATTTTCAGAATCGCCAATTGGTGCGCCCCACCACTGCTCGGCAATGTTGAGCGGTTCATTGATGAAAAACTGCACCAGCCATTTGAAATAGCGGATGTGGAAAGGTTGACCAAGACCAAGTGATTCACGAATTTGTGCTCTCACCTCAGCTGGAATTGTCAGCGGCAGATTGCCAGTTGGGTCATTCGGCGCCAGATCGAGAATGATAAAAATAATGAAGCTGATAACCAATAGAGTCGGTATCGCAAACAGGAGACGCCTGATGGTATAATTCAGCATGGTGTTGCCTTGAAAAAATCGCTGAAATTCCGGCCCGCATATTCATTGCGGGCCGGAACATTGAGCAGTTAGACGCTATTTCGCGCGGGTCCAGTCCGCAACATTCCACAATTGGGAATCCCACGAATTCATCCGCACACCTTTCAGCGTATTGGCATGGGCCGATACATCACCACGGTGGATGAGCGGAATCATGGCTCTTGCCTGCATCAGCATATCGTTCATTTTCATGGCCAGTGCAGCGCGCTTTTCAATGGACGCTGTTTTGCCCATTTCAGCAACAAGTGCATCATATTCCGCATTGCAATAACGCGGCATATTGTTGCCAATCCACTGGTTTGAAGGTTTTGGAATTTCATTGCAGGTCCACGAACCCATATATCTTTCCGGATCGGTGCCATCGAAATTGTTGGTGTACATTTCAATGTCAGCAAAGAACTTCTGGAACGTATCGGGGCTGGACTGATCTCCACCGAAGAACACTGAAGCGGAAATGTTGCGCAGTTCGGTTTCAACACCGATTGCTTTCCACATCTGCTTGATCAGCGCCTGGGTGCCCTGACGAACGCCGTTGGTTGAAGTCTGGTAGAGTATGGAAAGTTTCACACCATCCTTGGCACGAATACCGTCGCTGCCTTTTACCCATCCGGCATCATCCAGAACTTTGTTGGCCCTTGCAACATCCTGTTGTTTACAGTCGTCATTGGCGGTGGATGCATAAACCGCAGGTGCCGGAAGCACATTACAGGTTACCTGACCGGCCTTGCCATATCCCGCATCGACCAGAATTTGCCGGTCGATGGCAAATGACAGGGCTTCACGAACAGCAGGGTCATTCAGGAACGGGTGTGGCCCACCTTCCTTGGTGCCGCGCTTGTCGCCAAGATCAGCAGAAACAGCCATGGACTGAACCATCAACCGTTCAACCGATGTACCAAAAGAAGTTACAATCGTACCTTTTCCGGCAGCGGACATCTGGGCCAGGATTTCAGGCTCAACCTGCAGGTTCCAGGCATAGTCAAACTCGCCTGTTTCAAGCACCGAACGGGCTGCAGCTGCTGCTTCCCCGCCACCCTTGATAATGGCGGTGGCAAAGGCAGGTTTACCTTCTTCGCGGTATTTGTCGTTGGCCGCATAGACAACCACATCATTCGATTTGAATTCGGATACGACAAACGGGCCGGTGCCAACCGGACCAAAGTTCTGGGTGGTGCAGGTCGGGGCCTTGGCTCCCATGCAATCCTTGAACTGGGCTCTTTGAATGA
>QIIJ01000364.1 GCA_003232595.1 Aurantimonadaceae bacterium
TCCCAGGCTTTCAGCGCACCTGGAACCGTTACCGAATGGGCAGGAACCTTGTTAAGATCAGTGATATTTCGCTCAAGATACCAGTCGAGACTGGCTCCGGCCGGTGATCTTCCAGAACCGTTCAACCCGTGCAAAGTACCATCGGGTTCACAGATAATCACAAAACAGTCGCCGCCAATGCCGGTCATCGCCGGCTCGACTACGCAAAGCACCGCACTTGCAGCGATTGCCGCATCAACAGCATTACCACCATCCTGCAGAATTTTAAGTGCTGTATTGGTTGCCAGCGGGTGGGACGTTGCCGCCATGCCGTTGGTGGCATAGACCGGAGAGCGGCCGGGGAGTTGCAGATTACGCATGGACTTCTCCCACCTGAATCTAACCGTTAGAAACTGCCGCCACCCAGAGAAACATCCCGTGTGGCAGAACGAATGGAGACGGAAAACCCTGCCAGCACATCAATCAATGACATCACAAGGAGGATAAAGAATACGGCTGTCGCAGCCCCGTCAACCAGCAGAAATTCCACCAGAAACACAACAAAAATCAACGTTGACAAAAGATGATCAACAATTGAGTTTACACCGATACGCGTTGCTTTGAGGATTTCGAAAAACAGCAAAACCAGACCAAGCGTGATCATCAGATCTCCAAGTGTCATCACCCACTCGGCACCGGAAATCATCCCCACGCTCCATATCTGATCATCCCAGGGTGAACCCGTCGTGGTGCCCAACAGGCCCGCGAGAACCACATTGTAGACGATCAAAGGTACAGCCATCAAAGGCACATTGGTAAGCATCTGGTATTCCCGATTTGACTATTGTTTGAGGTTTCGAAAAAAGGTTAGCATAGAGCAAAATCAAACAATGGCAAAAGAGCAATTATTTGCAGGCGCAAACAGGCCGGTCGACGACCAGCCACAATATTTGTTCTTGTTGTTGGATTGACCGGCGTTCAGACCGAATCTTTTGGTTCCAGAATCTGTCTGCCGCGGTACATGCCTGTTTTCAGGTCGATGTGGTGCGGTCGGCGCAGTTCGCCGGAATTCTTGTCTTCCACATAGGTTGGAATTTTCAGCGCATCGGTTGAGCGGCGGTGGCCGCGCTTCATGCGGGAAATTTTACTCTTTGGAACAGCCATTGTTCAGCTCCGTAGTGGTTACAGACCAAATCAGGCCGGTCGGACCGGCGTCATTTATCTATACCTGAAGGGAAATATTGGCGGTGTATAGGCCGAAGTGGTGAATTAATGCAAGGGGTGATCCCGTGATTCGGGCCCAAATTTGCCAATTCCGGCACCTGCCGCCTCATTTTTCGGTTAAACAACCAATATAGGCGCCGGCCAATCTTGCCCGGGATTGGTTGATGCGGACAAGCACATTCATCCGGCGTGAGGGTTTATTCGGGTTTCTCAACCGTGGATTTGGCAATGTTACCGCCAAAAGTGCTGCTTGACGCCTGTTCAGTTTAGATGCGGAACGCTTAAAATGATACCGTGCTGCCGCTTCAATGCCATAAATTCCCGGACCCCATTCGGCGATGTTCAGATAAATCTCCATTTGCCGCCGTTTTGGCCAGATCGCATCGACATAGAGCGCCAGCGGTACTTCCAGCGCTTTTCTGAAATAGGAGCGACTGTTCCACAAAAAGAGATTCTTGACGGTCTGCATGGTAATGGTACTGGCACCACGGGTTTTTTCGCCCTCCATAGCATCATCAATTACCATGTTAATCGCATCCCAGTCGACGCCGTTATGCTGGCAAAAACGCCCGTCTTCGGACATCATGACCGAGTTTACCAGCACCGGCGATATCTTGTTAAAAGCAACCCAGCGCCGGTCAACCTTGTTACCGGTAATCCAGTCATAGATCATGAGAGTTGAAGCCGGGTGTATTGCCGATGAGCGATAAATGACACCAAGCACAAGAGGAATGCTCGCCATCACTACAGCCAGTAAAAACAACCTGCGGAACAACCGTTTCCAGCCCGGTCTGGAGGCGGAGGATTTATCCTTGGTCGATTTGGCCAAATTATCGTCTTTCGGGTTGTCGGCAAAAGAAGCACCGCTCATAACCCTTTGAGCTAAAATTCGCAACGTGAAGTGGATGCCTTCTTGACCGAAGCCCGCCACTGAGGCATTGGCTCAATCACAAGGGA
>QIIJ01000132.1 GCA_003232595.1 Aurantimonadaceae bacterium
AGACTGCCTGCTGCAATGATAACCCATGTGGCCCGCCACAGGGGGCTTGAGGGGTTTATGTTTTGCATGGGTTGGGTTCCAGTCGATCAGGATAATCAAGCCTGTCACACCAGCTGCAATGCTTCAAATGAATGTTTTGAATGGCTGGGATTTGGACAGGTGATGAGTAAATATCGCTGACAAAAAAAGCCGCACCCGTTAAATAAGGATGCGGCGCAATTTGAACGCAGACCAATAATCAGTCTGGAATTTTCGCAATTTACCCGTAGACGGATTCTTTGCCAAAATGTTTGGTGAGCATGTAATAGACAACCGCGCGGTATTTGCTGCGGTTTGATTTTCCGTAAGTATCTATACATTTTGCAATGCCTTCATCAAGTTTGGCGCTGTCGGCAAGGCCAAGCTTCTTGATCAGAAAATTGTTTTTAACCGTTTCGAGTTCGCCCTCGTCGGAACCGGAAACCGTTGAGGCATCGTCATTGTAAATCGACGGGCCGCAGCCGATGGTCACCTTTGTCAAAAGGCCCATGTCTGGTGTCATGCCGCATTTATCTTTCAAATCGGCGGCATATTTGGCAATCAAGTCGTCTCTTTTGCTCATTTGGTTTGTCCCTTGGTTGGTGATTAATCTGGTTGACTACCCTTAGCTGATTTTTTTGAAAAGTGCAGCAGTATTTGCCTTTAATCAAAAGGAAATTAGGTTTCGGGTATTTACATCATTCAGTTTTAGCGGGATTTTCAGCTTTCAGGAGTTAAATGCGGGCTGTTTATCGTTCTGTAAGTTTCAGTTCGATGCGGCGATTTTTGTTGCGGGCTTCTCTGGTGTGCTGGTCATCAAGCGGCTGAAATTCACCAAAGCCGGCGGCGACCAGTCGTCTTGGATCAACCCCCTGGCTGACTAAATACTGCACTACGGAAATGGCGCGGATGGACGATAATTCCCAGTTGTCGCGGATGCGCCCGGTGCCGCTCAGGGGTATGTTATCGGTGTGGCCATCGACCCGCAGCACCCAGTTGATTTCATTGGGAATTTCTTCGGTGAGCTGCAACAGGGCATCGGCGAGTTTTTTCATCTCAGCCCTGCCCTGATTGTTAATCTCAGCCGAACCGGAACCAAACAGCACTTCAGACTGGAAAACAAAACGGTCGCCGACAACGCGTATATCCGAGCGGTCACTCAAAATCTCGCGTAAACGGCCAAAGAAATCTGAACGATAACGCGCCAGCTCCTGCACCCTTTGGGCAAGCGCCACATTGAGCCGCTTGCCAAGATCGGCAATCTTGGTCTTGCTTTCCCGATCCTTGGATTCCGACGCATCAAGCGCATTTTCAAGGGCTGCAATCTGGCGGCGCAAGGCGGAAATCTGCTGATTGAGCAGTTGCACCTGCGACAGTGCCCGTTTGCTCAGTTTCTTTTCTTCAGAGAGTGAACCGGATAGTTCGTTGGCTTTGGCTTCGGCAGCACCAGCAGCACCTTCACCTTCGTTCAGCATCCGCTCGAGGCGGGAACGTTCGGATTCAGCAAGTTCCAAACTAGACTGCAGGGAGGACAATGCATCATCAAGATCCTGCTTGTTGGAGCGCTCCAGCGCCAGCAGTGATGTTAGTTCATTGATTTGAGAGTTCAGCCGGTTGAGTACCGTATCCTTGCCGGAAATCTCCTGGCTGAGGATGAACTGCGCCAGTACAAAGACCGATAACAGGAACATGATGGCGAGCAGCAATGTCGAAAGGGCGTCGACAAATCCCGGCCAGTAGTCGACCCGGTTACCTCTCCGTCTGCCGCGCGCAAGTGCCACTTATTTGTTCCTGTCAACAATTTCATTGAGACTTTGCAGCAACGCCTTGATATCTTTTTGCTGTGCTGATTGGGATTCAACCCAATCGCGCATCAATTGCTGCTCCGAGCGCATGTGTTTCACCAGGCCCTGAATGCCTTCCGCCAGAGTGGCCATTGCAGCAGTGGAACGTTCGCTGGATCCGGATGAACCTGACCGGACGCTGGCTGTAAGCTGATCAATTGCCGCCTTCATGTCACGACCGCCACCCAGCCCGGAAAGGGATGAAAAGTCGCCGTCAACGGCTGCAACTGAAGAAAGCCAGTTTTCAAGTTCGGTATAAAACCGGTTTTGTGCCTGGCCGGATTGCAGATCGA
>QIIJ01000408.1 GCA_003232595.1 Aurantimonadaceae bacterium
GATCATATTGTCATAGAGACCTCGGGTCTTGCCCTGCCGCAGCCGCTGGTCAATGCCTTCAACTGGCCGGAAATTCGAAACAAAGTAACGGTTGACGGGGTGGTGACTGTGGTTGATAGCGCGGCTGTTGCCGATGGTCGTTTTGCCGATAATGTGAGTGCGGTCGATGCGCAACGCGCCAAAGACGAAGCGCTGGATCATGAAAGCCCGCTGGAAGAACTGTTTGAAGACCAGATTGCCTGTGCCGACATGATTGTGCTCAACAAGATTGACCTTGTGAATAAAGATCAGATTGCCGCAATCAGCACCAATGTCCACAGGGCAACCGCACGTTCGGTCAAACTGGTTCATTCATCCAAAGACAAAATACCGGGTGCAGATGTTCTGCTTGGGCTTGGCATTGGGTCGGAAAGCGACCTTGCGACCCGCAAATCCCATCATGAAATTCACCACGCTGATGGTCACGAGCACGATCATGATGATTTTGATAGTTTTGTTGTTTCAGGTGGAGCCATCCAAAATCCCAAAAAACTGGCAATTGATTTGACGACCCTCATCGAAGCGCACGACATTCTTCGCCTGAAAGGGTTTGTCGAGGTGGCGGGCAAACCCATGCGGCTTGTTGTGCAGGCTGTTGGCAGGCGGATTGACAGCTATTTTGACCGCGACTGGCAGGAAGACGAGGAACGTGGTTCGCGGTTGGTGGTGATCGGCCTGCACGGTATTGATAAAAACACGATCCATGAAGCTATCCAGAATATTCTGAAAGACTGATCCATGCACCTGCTTCTGGCCCAGAAAGGAGCAATTTCCGATGGCGATGAGGCTGTTGATCTGGGTCAGACGCCCGGTGATTTGATATTCATCTCAGCGGCAGATACAGAACTTGCCGCCGTTGCAGCTGCCAAACAACAATTGGGAACAGATGTGCCGGATGTTCGGCTTGCCAACATGATGGCGCTTTCCCATCCGATGTCGATTGATGTTTATGTGGAAAACACCGTATCGCAGTCGCGCTTTGTCATTGTGCGATGCCTCGGAGGTGAGAGCTATTGGCCCTATGGCCTGGAAAAGCTGTTTGAAACCGCGTGTGCCAACAATATTCCAATGGCCGTGCTGCCGGGGGACGACAAACCGGACCCGTCACTTGATCGTTTCAATACGGTTTCACTCGATGACCGGCTGGCATTGTGGCAATATCTTATCGAAGGCGGGGGAGAAAATAACGCCAGCCTCCTGGCCTATGTAAAACACCTTCTGGAAAGAGGCGAAAAGCCCCGTTTGGCCAACCCGCTGCTTAAGGCAGGTCTGTGGTGGGCCGGTGTTTCTACACCTTCACTTCAGGATGTTCAGCAATACTGGCAGGAAGGCGCTCCGGTGGTGGCCATTACATTTTACCGGGCACTGGTGCAAAGTGGTAATCTGGAACCGGTTTCAGCCATGATAGATGCCCTGCTGACGCGCGGGCTGAACCCGTTGCCGGTCTTCGTTTCATCACTAAAAGAAGCCGTATCCTGCGCGACGATTGAGACCCTGTTTGATCAGTGTTCGCCGGTTGTGGTATTGAATGCGACCGGTTTTGCAGTGTCCGCGCCCGGCAATATACGCAGACCAACGGTGCTTGAATCCGGTGGCGCGGTGGTTTTGCAGGTGATTTTGGCGGGCAGTAACGAAAAAACCTGGATTGACTCACCACAAGGTCTGTCATCGCGCGATCTGGCCATGAATGTGGCGCTTCCCGAAGTGGACGGGCGGATATTATCGCGCGCCATTGCCTTTAAATCGGCTGAAAATTACGACGATGCCTGTCAAGCCAACATTGTGACCCACAAACCAGTTGCAGACAGGGTGTCGTTTGTTGCCAATCTTGCTGCAGGTTGGGCACGATTGCGGATTTGTGATCCGGCTGGGCGACGGGTGGCGCTGGTGCTTGCAAACTACCCCAATCGGGACGGCCGACTTGGCAATGGCGTCGGGCTTGATACGCCTGCCGGCACAATCGAGGTGCTTGGCGCCCTCAAATCAAGTGGCTATAAACTTGGTAGTGTTCCAAAAGATGGTGATGCGCTGATCAACTTCCTGCAGCAGGGCCCGACAAATGCAGCAACAGATGGGCGCGAGGTTCGCGAGACCCTTTCGCTCAGTGATTACTTTGAAAAACTTCCTAAAGTCATCAAACAGGAAGTGACAGCCAGATGGGGGCCGCCTGAGGCTGATCCTTTTTTTCTGGCTGATCAATCCGCCTTTGCCCTGCCGCTTGTGTTGTTCGGCAATATTTGTGTCGGCATTCAGCCAGCGCGTGGTTACAATATTGACCCTAAGGAAACCTATCATTCGCCGGATCTTGTCCCGCCGCATGGTTATTTTGCCTTTTATTGCTGGTTGCGAGAACATTTTGATGTCCACGCGATTGCCCATATGGGCAAGCACGGGAATATGGAATGGTTGCCGGGAAAGGCATTGGCACTTTCCGAAACCTGTTATCCCGAGGTTGTTTTTGGTTCAGTGCCTCATCTCTATCCGTTTATTGTCAATGATCCGGGCGAAGGGACACAGGCAAAGCGGCGCTCGTCTGCCGTGATCATTGATCATCTGAC
>QIIJ01000603.1 GCA_003232595.1 Aurantimonadaceae bacterium
ATGAGGCTGCGGGCAACGCCGACAGTAAGAAATCAGATGACGTTACAGAATTAGAAGCGCCGGTGATGCCGGATGATCCGGGGATCAGTGACGAAACTTCTGAACCGCCACCGCGCAAGTTCAAACTGTTTTAGGGATTGCAGGTTTTCAGTTGCGCCGTGAAATGCCTCAGTGTCTGACTCGAAAGTCACCCATCGGTGACTTTCTGACACCAGGCCAGCCCTCTCCCCCGGCCCAACCACCCCACAGGGTACCGTTATCGGGTGGTTGGGCCGGAGGAGAGGGCTGGCTTGGGACTTTCGAAACAGGCTCTCAGAACAATGGTGCTTTGGCCGCTTACATAAAACACTTCACCCATTCGGGTGTGCGGTCTCTGCAAATTTTGACGGGATGACCGGTTTTGGCAGTTGCACAAGGGCAAGATAACACAAAATTTGATTTTCTCTAAAGTTTGTGTTGTGTGCATAACTGACCGTATTCGATAGCACTTGCATCTCTGTAAATATAATATTATCAAATAGTTACCAGGAATTCCTTGATACCTGTCAAATAGACGGTGAAATCCTCAAAACACAGGCCGATCACCCATATGGGTGATCGAACTCACAGCTTTTGTGGTACGGTATGACTTGATGTTTGATCGATATTGGGGGGAACAAAGCGTTGGCTAATAATGCCAAATTCCTGAATCAGGCCGTTGGGGATATATTTTCGCTGCTCCCAACCACTGAAGCAATCTCATCCAGCAGGGAAGTGGTTGAACGGTATCTGCGCAATGACACCAGCATTTCAAGCAGCATAAAATGGGCGGAATTTGAACTCAATGGTCGGTTTGTTCGTGGCGGCACGTCGCGCGTTGGAGCAATGTCATCGCATCTGGTGTCCAATTGGGGCGAAGATGAACAGATTGCCGAAATCGTCAATCATGCCCGGGAACATGGGTTGAAAGCCGGGCAATTTATCCCGGCAACAGCAATTGATGGAAACTACTGGTGTGTGCCTTATTCGCCTGGTGATCGTCAGGAAACACCATCCACCCGATTAAGAACAATACTTCTGACCGAACCTCTATTTATGGAGATTGTGGATCTATTCAATTCCGATGCAAATTTAAGCCTTTCGGAAAAACGGATCGTGTTTCAGGTAGTGAACGGGCTTAATCCAGGTCAGGCGGCCCAGGCGGATAATGTCTCGATTGAGACAAAGCGCTCCCAGCTAAAAAAAGCGTCGGCAAAGCTGTTTTGCGCAGGCCAGACAGAGCTGGTGCGTTTGATGCTGGGGCAAATGGTACATATCTTGTATCTGTGCGATGTGGAAACCTCCCACATTCAGATAACCGAGCAATTCAGTTCAGAAGTGTTTGGAGACCAGGTCAAACTGTCGGTACAGCGGCTGCCCAACGGGCGTCTCATGCGGTACTGGGAAATGGGGCCAGCGTCGGGCAAGCCTGTACTTCTCATTCACGGCTACCTGTTTCCGTTCCTTTTGTTGAATGCCCGACAACAGCTTGAAAAACTCAATTTACGTTTGATTATACCGATAAGGGGCGGGTATCTTGATGATCAGGCCAGGAGTGAGGATTTTCACGAAGGCAATCTTGTTGAACAAACTCTGGAAGACCTGATACAGTTCACCCAGCTTTACTGGGATGGTCCGGCACCGGTTTTGGGGTATGCAACCGGCGGGTTTTATGCGCTCATGATGGTAAAGCGGCAACAAGATCTGTTCAGCAAGATAATGGTGATATCGCTTAATATTATACCGACTGAAAATAAATCGGACTCGTTTTCCTCAAGGTTCTGGGGAGGCCTTGGCAAACTGGCGAAGGACCGAAAAATATTCGTTGTGCTGACCAGGCAGTTTTTGAAAACCACTTTTTCAAATAACCGGACCACAAAATTTGTCCTCCGTCGACTGTTTAAGGACTGTGCAACTGATCTTGGTGTTCTCAACGGGGAAATAGGCTCCGGGGAGGCTTTTGGATGGTTCCGGAAACTTCTCGCAGGCTCCGTATTGGGTATTTCCAGTGATTTCAGCCTGGTTGCGCATATAGAATATGATTATCTGGATGATATATCGACGCCGATGGTATTCTTTCACGGACCTGAAGATGTATTTACCAAAGCTGCAGAAATCAGTGATATGACAGCCAATAATCCGTTGGCAAAACTGGTGGTTCTGCCAAAGGGCGGGCACCTTACTTCTGCGTCACATCCGGAAGATTTCTGGCAGGAAGTTCTCAATACCATCGACCAGTGAGCGTGCAACTCCTGGGACGCTGTTTAACACTGAAACCACAAGACATACTCTAAACAAAATCTATGTCGTTCGACAATGGAAGGGTGCGAATGCGTTTGCCGGTTGCGGCATATATGGCATTGGCAAGGGCCGGGACTGAAGGTGGCATGCCGACTTCGCCAACGCCGCCCATTTCTTCGGCATTTTCCAGAATTGCTGTGTAAATTTTTGGGCACTGGCTCATGCGCATGGCATCGTAGGTATCAAAATTGTCCTGTTCGACCATGCCATCAGAAAAGGTGATTTCCTGCCCCATTGCAGAGGAAAGACCATAGATAATGCCGGATTCCAGTTGTGCCTTGATGATGGCCGGATCAAGGGCAGTGCCAACATCGGCAGCACACCAGATATTTTCTATTTTGATGCCATTGTCGGACGTGGAAACTTCCACAACCTGCGCCACCCAGGAGCCAAAATTGAGCGTAAAGGCAATGCCTTTGCCACGGCCTTGTGGCAGGGGAGCATCCCAGTTCGACATTTCTGCTGCTTTTTCAACCGCGCCCAAGGCAGTCGGGTAATTCTTCATCAGTTTTTGGCGCAATACCACCGGGTCAATTTTTGATTTTGCAGCGATTTCATCCATGAAACACTCATGCAGGAATCCGTTGAATGAATTGCCAACTGCGCGCCAGAAGCCGACGGGAATTGATAAATCTGCCGGAATACCGGTAATCCGGTAATTTTCGATGGAATAGGGCTGGTCGAAGGCGCCTTCTGTTATGGTCTTGTCGGGTCCTGCAGGGGAAAGCGAGGGGAACATTCT
>QIIJ01000318.1 GCA_003232595.1 Aurantimonadaceae bacterium
GTCTCGACAATTTCATCAAGCGTTGCGTCGGTGTCGAGATGGTCTTTCAACCAGGAGAGGGTGAATTTCATGGGGATTTTCCAGTATTAAAATCTAATAAAAGCGTCGTTGTGTGTCGCGGCAGGTCATCGTCAAGATGCAGCCATGATAATTGTTCCGTGGCAAATGTGTGGGCAGTAGGTGGATAATCTTCTGGCCTGTCCATGATGGCTGTAAAGATAAAAATCCGGTCAGGACCGCTTTCGTGGCTAAAACTGATCGGTGTGCCGCATTCGGGGCAAAACGTGCGCCGCACCGCGCCATTGACAAACGGTTTGTATCCATCCTTTTCCCATGACACTGCATCGGCCATAAACCCGATATAGGCAACGACCGGCGCAGCATTTGCCCTTCGACAATCATCGCAATGACAATAGACTGAGAAATTGGGCGCTTTTGATGCCGAAAATCGCACCGCACCGCAACGGCATCCGCCTGAATGTACTTTAGTCATGCGCTTAGCCTCGCCACCGTACGCATCTCGACAGACTCATTGAGCATAGCGCTATTTCCGTTGGGTCTTTCAACCAGGAGAGGGTGAATTTCATGGGTTTTCTTTTTCGATATGTTTGGCAAGGATTTCATTTATCCGCGACTGCCAGCCCCGGCCGGATGCACGAAAGTGCTCAACAATGCTCTTGTCAAGGCGAAGGCCGATGCGTTCCTTTGTCGGGGCCTTTTGCGGGCCGCGGTCTCCCCTGAGCCGTTCAAGGGCCTCAATGACTTCCGGAAAAACTTCTTTCATTGGGCGTGCGCGCTTAAAATCCTCCTCGGTCCATTCTGGAATTTCCTCAAACGCTTCACGTTCGATTTTAGCTTTGCTGCGCCCGATATCTCTTCTTTTCGCGGTCATTGGCTTTCCTCATTGATATTACGCGTATTCTGCTGTTTCGTATGGTCCAGCAATAGGTGCATAATTCTTCATCTAAATACCCAAACGAATTAAACCTTGGCTCTCCATAGTCTTCGCGGGTGTCTTCAAGCGTTACAATACTATCTGCATCGAACCGACCCACATCGGCGAAATCCAGTCCGCGCTCCTGCAATGTTTGCAGTCGCTTTTGCTCGTCCCATTCTATTTCCATGTCAGTCTGCAGTTCTTATTTAATTGTTACCACAATAAAATCAAGGGTAATTATTGTGACGGAGTCGACATGCAGATGGTCTTTCAACCAGGAAAGGGTGAATTTCATTGATTTATTCCGAAAAATCCGAGGGAAGTGGTTCTTGCATATTGGCCAGTTTTAATAATTTTGATAGCAGGTTTGCATAGCCGTGCGCGTCGTCAATAGCCCGATGAGTGTGCGGTTGATTGCCAAGCCATTCTGCCGGGATTTGGTACGGGGGTTTCATGTGTTTTGAGTGTCCTAATACACCCATCATATAAGAAGGAATATCCAAGCCGGCGCCAGTGAATAAATCTTGCGCCTGATAAGGGGCCAGCAAAATACTGGATTTAACGAAAATTCGAAGATATTCATCAATCCAATGACCATCAAAGATCAGCGGTCGGGCTGCAAATACCCGCATTCCCGAATAGCTTCTAATCCACTCAGCGTATCTGCTCATGACGATCTGAGGTTCAACCGGGTTTTTGGTTGCAGCGGCATAGGCCTCTGGCCGGTTCTTCCACCAGTCCACTGTACTTTGATCCCTGTCGTATTCAGGACGTGGCTTCAAAACGGCTTCAAATTCACCCAGAATATCGCCATCAGAATTCACGACAATCGATGCAAAACTCAACATCGAGTGCAATGAAGGCGAAGGACCGTTTGTCTCAACATCTGTGACAAAATAGTAGCAAGTCTCAGCCATTATCTTCGCTCTCCGGCGGTGACTCAAAAACTTCGACAACGTCAAAATATAGAAGGTAAAGTTTCATGTCTGAATCAAAACACTTCCTGCGGCGGAAATAGGCTTCGTGGATGGATTTCCATTCCTCAAGATCGCGACAGGCTTCATCCCGGGCGAACTGTTCATCAATCTCGCTAAAACGCTTGATGTCCACATTGGTATACTTGATTGCACAACCCGGTTGGCCCGATCCATCCAACACAATTTCAATTTTGTCTTTATAGGGTCTGGTGCTTATCCAGCAGTTCAACCGCACCACAGGTTGCAACCTGCTTGCAGGAAATTACATCGCTCAAGCCGCTTTCTGCCATTTCAGAGCTGTCGCCGAGGCAAAAGCTGCTTGCAGATTTGTATTTTTCAGAAATTTCCAAAAACATTCCAGACAATCACGCTGCCTCAAAATCCGGATCGCGCGCGCCTGGAGATTTCCAGCCCAACAGCAGTCCTTTCACAGAAACACCTTCGTCAACCTGGTTCCACCAGATACCTTCAAATTGAAGCTCAATGTCATTGAGATCAGTATCAGAATATCCATCAAGGAATGGAAACCACCAAAGTGGCGCAGAAATTGTGCGCCCGTCTTTCAGCGAAACGAAGAGATTAACCTTGTCACACCAGGCTTTCACTGGGCGTAGTTCTTCTGTTTCAAATTCCAAAGAATTCATTCCAGGCCTCCATCCACTTTTTCCGGTTCTCTTTAACGATAGCCAGCAGTCGGTTTATCTC
>QIIJ01000274.1 GCA_003232595.1 Aurantimonadaceae bacterium
CTGTTCAAGCTCATTGATTGGGGTTAGGATTTTGGTGTGCATATTTTTCGGGAGGATAATTTATCATGGAACGCAAGCCGGTTACCAGTGACGATATCGCAGTACTTGCCAAAACCACGCGGCTTAATTTGCCCGAAAACAGAAATCAGCTACAGGCGGATACCATGAACAGTATATTCCAGATGCTCGATTCTCTTGACGATGATGCACTGGGCGAAACTTCGCCTGCTTTTTTTACTTATCGCGCAAAGTGGGAGGGCGGGAAATGAACGAAGCTCTTGAACTTTCTCTTTTTGATGTGGCCGGTAAAATTAAAGCCAGGGAAATTTCTCCGGTAGAACTTGCCAAAGCAGCACTTGATCGTATTGAAGCCACTGAGGGCTAAATGCCTATGTCCGGGTCGATCGCGAACAGGCGATGACAGCAGCACAAACTGCTGAAGCAGAAATATCCGGTGGAGAGTATCGCGGCGAACTGCACGGCGTCCCGATTGCGGTTAAAGACCTGTACGATATTGAAGGCCTGCCAACCATGTGTGGCTCAGCCGTACGTCACGACCATGTGGCTGAACGCGATTCTGCCTGTGTATCTATCCTGAAATCTGCCGGTGCAACGATCCTCGGCAAAACCCAGACCCATGAGTTTGCTTTTGGTATTACAACGCCAACAACAGGGAACCCGTGGAATACTGAACACATACCTGGCGGTTCAAGTGGCGGTTCGGGTGCATCGGTAGCCTCACGAGGCTGTTTTATGGCAATGGGCTCAGATACAGGCGGATCGATCCGTATTCCGGCGGCTGTTTGTGGTATTGTTGGTTTGAAACCCACCTTTGGCCGCGTCTCCCGCTTTGGCGTTGCATCACTTTCGTGGTCGCTCGACCATGTCGGACCTCTAACGCGGTCAGTTCGGGATGCTGCAATATGCCTAAAGTGGCTCACGGGGTTTGATCCACGTGATCCTGGCAGTGTTGATGAACCTGCGGGCGATTATTTGTCAGCAATTGATGAAGGCATCAACGGGTTGCGCGTCGGGGTGCCGGAAAACTACTTTTTTGATCAGGTCGATGGCGAAGTTGACAAGGCTGTGCGAGCGGCAATTGAACAATTGCAAGCGCAGGGCGCAGACATAAAGCAGGTGAAAATCCCGCTTGCTGATCAGATCATGGCTGTTGAATTTGCTCTTTGCATGCCAGAGGCCAGTGCCTATCATCGCAAGATGCTGCGCGAGCGGGCTGATCTGTTTACCGATGATGTGCGGGTCTTTCTTGAAGCCGGAGAATTTGTGCCGGCAACAGATTATATCAATGCCCTTCGGGTGAGGCAGCAGATAAAACAGGCCTGGCAGGAAATTTATAAAGATGTCGATGTCATTGTTGCGCCAACTGTTGCTTTGCCGGCGGTGCGGCGCGGGCAGGAAACAATTGACTGGGGTGATGGAAACGAGGAACCGGTGACGCCTGCTTTTGTGCGACTAACCGCGCCTGCAAATGTTACCGGATTGCCATCGATCGCGCTGCCTTGCGGCTTTTCAGGCAATGGTCTGCCGATTTCCCTGCAAATCACAGGCCGCCCATTTGATGAGGCCAGGATATTGCGGGTGGCCCAGGCCTATCAGAGTGCAACTGACTGGCACACAAAATCGCCGCCTTTGGGATGAGTAATTTTGTGATGAATTATGGCGCGAGGTAGCGCATGAGCAGCGGGTCATTTCCGACATTATCGGATGGTCCTTCAAGTGCAATTTTGCCACGGTCCATCACATAGGCATAGTCGGCCACCCTCAGCGCCAGGGCAACATGCTGTTCGACAATAATCATTGAGATTTCCTTCGAAAGCAGCTCCAGACGTTCGGCAATTTCTTCAATGACACCGACCCACACTCCCTCTGTGGGTTCATCAAGCAGCAGCAATTTGGGGCTGCCCAAAAGTGCGCGCCCGATTGCCAGCATTTTGCGCTCTCCGCCGGATAGTGTTCCGGCCTGCTGTTCAAGACGTTCAGCGAGTTTGGGGAAAAAATCGAGTACCATCTCAATACCGCTTTTGTCCTTTTGGGAAATAGCGCCGAGCGTCAGGTTCTCGCGTACGCTTAAAGTTGTGAATACCGCCTGTTCCTGGGGTACATACCCCATGCCGCGGCGTACCCGCTTTTCGGTATCTTCGCGCTGCGCCTCAATACCGGCAAAATTGATGACACCACTCATTGAGACAATCTCGCCGATCAGTGTTTTCAACAATGTTGTTTTACCTGCTCCATTGCGCCCCAGTATGGCGACTGCGCCAGTAGCCGGGCAGGCCAAATCAATGCCAAACAAAACCTGGCTGCGGCCATAGCCGGATTGCAAACCCTGAACCTCGAGGATCGATGCTGTGTCAGACACGGGAAATATAAACCTCCTGCACTTTGCTTGACGT
>QIIJ01000430.1 GCA_003232595.1 Aurantimonadaceae bacterium
CCGCGTAAATGCGATGCCAGTGGTGGGGTGACATGCAGGCGATGTCTGCCAGTTCCATCAGATCAAGCTCATCATCGAGATGATCATAGATATAATCAATCACCCGCTGGAAGCGTTTTTCGAAATGCTCTATTCTTGGATGGCTGTTCATCGACAATACAATCTCTGGCTGAATTTCACTAAACCATAGCAGTCCTTGACAAATCTTGCGAAAATTGGAGTGCGCTGAAATTTTTGCTGCGCTGACTGTTGTCGTTTCTTCTTGGCTCACAATCGTGGTGTGATATGTTGGCCATACAACTTCCATGGGAATTTACAGTTTGATCAAATTTGACTGGCACCGTGACGCAATCTCCCGCGATACGCCCATAGATAAAAACTATCGGAACACCCAGAATGTCCGTCGGTTCTTGAAAAAGAAATGCGGCACAGCATTCAAGTTTGACCGTGGGTTTATGGCGTGGATAAAGGATGGTGAGAAAAAAACCATGGGCGATGTGGCCAACGAATGGCGCCGCCGCAACGCAAAGTAATACCCGATTGTAATAGACACACAGATTCTCAGGCAAGCTTAGGGAACACTAAAAACACGGACCAAAACAGGTTGATAATTAAGTGTGTTTAGTAAACTGTCACCGGAAACTCAACACCACTCAAATAGGGCTTTATCAGCTGTAAAGTCTTTGAACACCCAATTCATCATGGATCATGTCCGCCTGGTTCTGGTCCATGCCCAATGCGCTGTTTAACTTGTGCAGATATTGCGCTTCTGCCTGACTGTCCAGATCAATCGCCATAACCGACATGGTGTATATCTGCTGTTCCATACCCTTTGGCACCTGTCTTGCAAGACCTTCGATATCAACGGGCTGCTGCATTTCATGGTTCACAAAAGCCATTTCCTCTTTTGAAACGTCGCCCAGACCGGAAATAAGTTTTTCGTGCTCCTGCTCGTCCAGTTCGCCATCTGCTTTTGTTGCCTGGATCATGGCGCGCAGCATAAGCGCTGCCATGGCCTCGTGTTCCTGCGAAGGTTGCGCTTTAGGTTCTCCGCCACGCTGGAAAGACTGGTTGAGTACATCGCCAAATGAATCTGTGTTTCCCCCTGCTTGCGTTCCCCCAGATTTTGCAGCCCCTCCAAGGAGCCCGCCAAGCAAATCGCCTATTCCTCCGGAACCCCCAGCACCTCCGGTCAGGTTGCCAAGAAGGTCCCCAAGACCACCGCCCTGACCACCACCTTGTCCGCCGCTCAATTGCTCAAGCAATCCGCCAAGGCCGCCGCCTTGAGCACTTCCGCCCTGGCCGCCCTGACCACCAAGTACCGAACCCAGCAAATCCCCAAGACCGCCACCTTGTTGTGCCTGCCCGCGTTGTGCTTGACCGGGATTATTTGACGAGCCACCAGACAGAAGATCCCCCAACAGTCCACCGCCCGATTTTGGCGCAGCACCTGCGCCACCGCCTTTTTTAAGCATTCCGCCTACGCCTTTGGCTACGGCAATGCCAACAGCAACTTTTGCTAGTGTTCCAAGAAGACTCATAATAATTTTTCCCTCTACAGGCTTGTACCAATTATAAAAAAGAAAAACATCGCATATGTATCCCTGAAAGAAGGATAGAGCTTAAATACATGTCAGAGCAAGGCTTGATTGTAAAAAGCCGTATTTTTGCTATTTTGCAATAGACGGATTTTAGCTAATAGAATTGCTTTTTAACTCCCCCAACTCAAACCGTCAGGGCCAGCGCAGGACCAACTGGAACAATCCCGGTTGGGTTCAGCGCCTTGATAGAATAATAACCGGTCTTGATATGATCAAGATTTACCGTCTCGCTGATACCGGGAAGGGCAAGAATGCGATGCATATAGGCGGTAAGCATTGGATGGTCTGAAACAGGCTTGATGTTGCATTTAAAAAGTCCATGATAGGCGACATCAAAACGAATGAGGGTGACAAACAGGCGGATATCACTCATCGTCAATCGATCTGCGAACAGATAGGTTCGACCATCGCCAAGGCGGGCCTCCATTGCAGCCAGTGTTTCAAAAACCCCGGCAACCGCCTCCTCATAAGCTTCTTGAGATGATGCAAAGCCCGACTTGTAGACGCCGTTGTTTAAGCTCTCATATTGCGCATTCAAGCTATCGATCTCACTGCGCAAGTCTTGAGGATACAGATCAATTGAAGCATCGCCAAATTCATCAAACGCGGAATTCAACATGATGATAATGTCTGCAGATTCGTTGTTGACAATTGTACCACGCTGCTTGTCCCAGATTATGGGAACTGTTGCGCGGCCACTAAATTCCGGATCAGCCTTGGTGTAAATTTCATGCATATAGTCGGCGTTCAACAGCAAATCATTCTGAGCCCCGGGATAATCGCCAAAGCGCCAGCCCTGGCCGGTTAAAACGGGCTCGACTATTGTGATATTAATCACATCTTCGAGTTTTTTTAGTTTGCGAACCATGAGCGCACGTGAAGCCCAGGGACAGATTAAAGCAACATAAAGGTGATAGCGCCCGGTTTGTGACTTAAAGCCTTCTTCGCCAGTGGGGCCCGCCTTGCCGGTTGGCGTAATCCAGTGACGAAAGGAAGAGGTTTGCCGTATAAAACGACCTTCATCATCCTTTGATTGCACCGGATGCCAATCGCTGGTCCATT
>QIIJ01000095.1 GCA_003232595.1 Aurantimonadaceae bacterium
GCTTTGGTGTTGCTTGATGCGATCATCCGCCTGCTGCCCGGCGTCATGGGCAACCGCCGGTCGGGCGACAATGAAAGTTTTGAACACGGCCAGTTGGAACACCCCCACTATACCAGGCCACAATCTTTTGAAGGTGTTGATATACCGGCAGTGTTAACCGGCGGCGACCACGGCAAAATTGCCCGATGGCGCAAAGAGCTGTCGCAAAAGCTGACACGAGCCAGACGTCCTGATCTTCTTGAGGTTCAAGACAAAAAAGAATCGTGACAAAGGTCGACAAATTGTCCGAATTGGCGTATGGACCCCACGAATTTTCCAAAATGGAAAGTTTTAAAAAACAACCGCAAAGATTGAGTACATCGACCGGGTCATGAATAACCATGGCCATCTGGAACCTGCAGCGGGTTTGCCGCACCAAATCGGATACCAGACACCGGCCGCTCTTGCCCAGGACAACAAGACATAGCCATGCCTCAAGGGCAGGGAAGTGCACAAAAAGGTTACGAAAAATGAATATCATTGAAGAACTTGAGGCCGAACAGGCTGCAAGTATTGATGCAAAGCGCAAACTCCCCGCATTCGAACCAGGCGATACAGTTCGCGTACTTGTGCGTGTGACTGAAGGCACCAGAACCCGCATTCAGGCCTATGAGGGCGTGTGCATCGCACGTAAGGGCGGCGGCATCAATGAAAGCTTCACAGTTCGCAAAATCTCTTATGGCGAAGGTGTAGAACGGGTGTTTCCAGTCTATTCACCATTGGTTGAGGGCGTTGAAATTGTCCGCCGTGGCCGTGTTCGTCGCGCAAAACTCTATTATCTTCGCGGTCTTCGCGGCAAATCCGCCCGTATTGTTGAAAATACCAACACCCGAGCCAAGAAGCTGAATGAAACTGAACGTGCCGAAATGCTGGCCGAGAAAGCCCGCATGGAGGCAGAAAAGATTGCCTCTGCCGAGCAGTTTGCCGCAGAAAAAGCTGCAGAAGACGCAGCGGCAGAAGCGGCAAAATCGGAATAGGTACCAGATACAATCCGGTTTTCAGACAAATAATTCAGGCGGCATTTTTGCCGCTTTTTTATGTTTATCGGACGTCACGGCATCGCCAATCGAACAATTTAGACTGTCAAATTAACCGTTTTTTCGGTTTCTTCCGTTAGGAGGTTTAAAACCACCGGAGAAACAACGTGCTGTCACTCGACCCCATTGATCGCCAAAGCTACCGATTTGTCATGCTGATGGCCTTCGGACTGCTGATTATCCTGACTGCGAATTTCGACAAATTCATGCAGGTTGCACTGCTTGTTGTTGACTGCAGCGAATGGGGTTCCCTGTGCCCGGTTTTACAGTACCAGGCCGCAGATTACTTCACGCCCATTGCCTCAACCCTGTTCATGTTGACCATAGCAATTGCCACATTGCGCCGGGTGTCCGCCACACCGATATCCAACTACTGGGCTGTGTTTTTAACGCTGCTGGTCTTTCTCGATCACAGTTATCTGACCGGGTTCGGTGCTCTTTCGAATTTCAGCCTCTCGCTCGGCCTGTTTCAGCTTGCCGCACCATGGTTTTTTATGGCAGCTGTTGCGCTGATCCTGCTGTTGTCATTTGCGCCCGACCGCTCAACCTATTTTATGCAAGGCTACTGGAATGCCGACCCGCCACTGGGCTGGGCCCTGTCGATAACCTCGTTTTGGCTGCTGGCACTTTCTGCCCCGAAGATTCTTATCATTATAGCTGATTCCATTGGAAACTATTCATTGGGACTGGCAGCAGCAAATGCCCAGTACAAACTGGAATTGCTGCTGCCTGCGTACATCACGGCACCGGTTATTCCATCTGTGGTATTCACAACCTGCGTCCTTCTGCTGGTCGCGCTTGGACGTACTAGCGGCGAGCGCCCGGTTGAAAAAACTGAAGCATCCGGCCACCGTTTGCAAACAGCCGTCCAAACCACCAGAGCTGCACAAAGACTGAATGGCTTGAAGCTTTAAACCTCTTTTCATTATCGCCTAAACCTGACATGATATTCCCTGAAGAATAATGCTGTAGACAATTGCATTTGATCAGGGAGAAATCATCATGCGCGTATTTTCCACATTCCTGTTTGGCCTGGTGGCCACTCTTTC
>QIIJ01000160.1 GCA_003232595.1 Aurantimonadaceae bacterium
CTGCAACTGGTTGAGGTAGCGGAAGAAAACCGCAAAATTACTGATAACCAGATCATCTGGCTCAAGCGCCTGGAAGAACAGGATCGCATTAAGCGCTTGTTTAACTGGCGCTTCTTCCGCTCAGGTGATGCAAGTGAGCCCGAAGAGGCCGGTATTCTTGGCGGGCTTCTTGGTACCTTCTGGACCATGTTGGTAACTTTCCTGCTGGCCTTCCCGATCGGCGTATTGGGTGCGATCTATCTTGAAGAATTTGCCCCGAAAAACTTCGTTACTACGGGTATCGAGGTAATGATCAACAATCTGGCGGCAATCCCGTCGATCGTCTTCGGGCTTCTGGGACTGGCCGTTATCATCAATGTTTTTGGCCTGCCCTATTCGACCTCGCTGGTCGGCGGCATTGTGCTTGCCCTGATGACCCTGCCGACGGTGATTATAGCTTCGCGCGCAGCGATAAAGGCGGTGCCGCCTTCTATTCGTGAAGCGGCACTTGGTATCGGTGCATCCAGAATGCAAATGGTTTTTCAGCACGTGTTGCCACTTGCCATGCCTGGCATCATGACCGGTTCCATTCTGGGCATGGCCCAGGCGCTGGGTGAAACCGCGCCGCTTTTGATGATCGGCATGGTCGCCTTCATCGTCGACCCGCCAATGGCGGTCACCGATGCTGCCTCATCGCTACCGGTGCTGATATATCTGTGGGCTGACCGGGCCGAAGCGGCCTTCGATATGAAAACCGCCGCCGCCATTCTGGTGCTGCTGGGTTTTCTCATAACCATGAATGCGTTGGCAATCCTGCTGCGCAAAAAATTCGAACGACGCTGGTAAGGAGTTCATCCAATGCTTCAAACGCAAAACACAGAGCCTGCTATAGCAAATGCACCACCTGAAACCAACATGACGCAATTGCAAATCTACAAAATGACGAGTCGCCATGTGAATGTTTTTTATGGCGACAAGCAGGCATTGTTTAATGTCAATCTCGATATTCCACAAAATCGGATCACAGCACTCATTGGCCCCTCAGGCTGCGGCAAATCCACCTACCTGCGCTGCCTTAACCGGATGAATGACGTGATAGATATCTGCCGGGTGAGTGGCGATATTCATCTTGATGGTGATGATATATACGACAAAAAGATCGACGTGGTCGAAGTGCGCGCACGGGTCGGCATGGTGTTTCAAAAACCCAATCCGTTCCCTAAAAGCATCTATGACAATGTGGCTTATGGCCCGCGTATTCACGGACTTGCGACGGGAAAAAGCGACCTTGATGACGTGGTTGAAACCGCACTGGAACGGGCCGGTCTGTGGAAGGAAGTCAAAGACCGGATGAATGAACCTGGCACAAGTCTTTCCGGTGGTCAGCAACAAAGGCTGTGCATTGCGCGTGCCATTGCCACAAAGCCGGAAGTGATCCTGATGGATGAACCGACCTCGGCGCTGGACCCGATTGCCACAGCAATCATTGAAGATTTGATGGACCAGTTGAAGGAAAGTTACACTATTGTCATCGTCACCCATTCCATGCAGCAGGCGGCGCGAATTTCGCAACAAACCGCGTTTTTTCACCTGGGCTATCTGGTGGAATCAGGTGAAACTGATACAATTTTTACAAACCCGCTGGATAAACGTACAAAAGACTATATCACCGGCCGGATCGGCTGAAACCGGGAGCAGTTTCGACCATGGAACAGACACATATTGTTAAGTCCTTTGATAAGGATATGGGCGGTATTGAGGATTTGCTGCTTGAAATGGGTGGGCTTGTGGAAACACAACTGGCCGATGCCACAAAGGTGCTTTTGCGCCGCGATCTGGAGCTTGGCATTGTTACCCGTAAAAAGGACAAGCGCATAAACGAGCTGGAGCACGAGGTGCACGAAAGAGCAGTCCGCCTGCTCGCATTGCGCCAGCCAATGGCTGACGATCTGCGCACAATCATTGCCTTTATCAAGGTTTCCGCCAATCTGGAGCGGATTGGCGACTATGCCAAAAATATGGCCAAACGTACGACAGTGCTTGCGCAGACCGCACCCATCGGCGGATCGGAAAACACCCTCAAACGCATGAGCTTGATGGTGCAGGAAATGATCTCGGAAGTGCTTGATGCCTTTATACTTTGGATGCAGTGACCGATATTCTTGCCCGCGATGCGGAGGTTGACCAGTTTCACAACACCCTGTTTCGTGAATTGCTGACCCACATGATGGAAGACCCGCAGAACATCACCCCGTGCATGCATCTTTTGTTCATTGCAAAGAACATCGAACGCGCGGGCGATCTGGTAACCGGCATCGCCCTTCAGATTCACTATCTGGTTCATGGAGAACTGCCGGAAGAAAAACGGCCAAAGAGTGATGTTACCAGCACAATGGACATCAGGTTTGATATTGCCGAACAACTGGATTGATAAGGGGCAACGCGATGCCTGAAGATCATGCACCCCTCATTCTTGTGGTTGAGGACGAACCGGCTCAGATGGAGTTGATCAGATATAATCTTAAAAATGAAGGTTTCAGGATTGC
>QIIJ01000103.1 GCA_003232595.1 Aurantimonadaceae bacterium
TGTGTGCTGGTCAGCCTGACCGAGAATTTCAACCTCTCTTCTGCAATTATTCAATCAACATGGATAGCCATATCCATTCTTGGTCTCGGGCGGCTCTATTTCATCAACAAGATGACCAAATTTGATACGCTTGAGCTGATTTTCCTTAAAACCAAACTGCCGGGCCTTACAAACAGCCATTCCAGAAGGTTGCTCAATATGGGGAAATGGAAAAGCGGACACACCGGGGAGACACTGATCCTGCAAGACCAAAAGGTGAAAAAACTTTGTTATCTGGCCGAGGGTCGGGCCGATGTGTTCATTGACGGCGAATTGAGTGCATCCTGCGAAAAGGGCGATTTCATTGGTGAGATCACCTATTTGAGCGGCGCCCCGGCGACAGGCACAGTGGTGTTAAGTGAGCCCAGCACCTATTTTTGCATTGATGCGGCGGCCATGCGCAAACTGGCGAAGTTCAGCAACACACTGCACTATGAAGTCGAAAAAAGCATCGCTGATGATCTGCGCAGCAAGCTGGCCAGGACATCGCGCAAACCGGTGATTTCTACCATTCCTGACAGCGATACCGGCAGCACGCTCAGAAGCATTGCCTGAACCCGGTCCGAAAGGACAGTATGGTTGGAACTTGTGTGCCCGGCACAAGATATATAACCAGCTTATCGGGTGTATATCACATGCTATTATGCTCACTCGACAGTATTCTTTACGACGCAATGGCAGAATTATTGTTGAGATTTAATCTGCCATGAACTATGGTATCGGACGTGAATTTTTCGGGTTCGCTGTATTGAGAATTACCTGAAGGTAGGTAATACTACATCAAAACTGATCCCGATTGCCTAACGACTGTTTCGCGTTTTAATTCTGCGCGCTTTCGACAAAAAGCGATCCCCTAATACTAAAGAAAGTTCATATGTTACAGGTTTATTTTGGAAATTTTGCAGATGGCCGGCTAAAGCGGCTGCCGTTTGTTGGTTATATTCTGGTGCTTGGCCTGTTATTGTTCACCTTCGTGTTTGGCACGGTTGCGCTCATCGCCGGTGCGGAATATGCAATTGGTGGCAATCTGGCTGATGCTCAGGATTTGATCAGAAAATCACTTGGTATTCCATTTCTGATAATTTTCGCAGTTTTTATGATCCTGTTGTTGGTTGCAGGCTTAAATATCACGGCAAAACGTGCCCGCGATTGCGGCCTTCCCGGGTGGCTTTTTGTAGCTGTACTGGTTGCTGTTTCGATGATTGCATCCTGGTTGATTTCCCAAAACGCCAGCCAGGCAATCAGTACACTTGTATTTGCTGGATTGGCACTAATTCCCTCCGATACTTTCCAAAGAGGATCGAAATGAAATCAAGGATTTTTCAAATTGTCGCAGCAGTAATTTTACTGTTGCCGGTCATGAATACCCAGGTGCTGGCTTCTGGTGCAGCAGAAAAGGTGGTGGAAAGCGCGCGCGCAGAATGCCTGTCCCTGGATAACGGCGTATTGAGCACAGACCCGCAAAAAACAATTTCCCTTGCGGACCTGACCGGTGATGACCAGCCGGAGGAGATTGTTGACGGCAATCAGTTCAGTTGTTCAACTGCTGCTTCACTTTTTTGCGGCACAGGTGGCTGTGCACTAACCGTGATTGTGGGAGAAAAACCGTTCGAGTTTCTCGCCAAGGCATGGAAAGTCGAAGAAACTTCTGAAGGCAATCCGGTTTTGAAAATTGCCGTGCACTGGAGCCAGTGCGATTACAAAAGCCCCTGTTGGGAATCGTTCAACTGGGATGGTAGTGGATTTGCCAGCCTCGGCAGCAAAGCTGAAGAATAAGTCTCATGTGGTTGTTGAGCCAGCTCACTGATTGCTTCGTGGTCAAACGATTGCTCCGGCGATCAGGAGAATGAGGATTAATTTCAATGCCAAGTGACACCTCTGTACTGGATGGTTTTTATAGCTATTTTGCAGTGTTTATCACAGCGCCGTGGCTGGCTGTTCTGCCGGTTGCATTGTTCTATTGGCTTTATACCCGCACTGGCCTGAGAATAATCTACTACACATCACTTTTATGGCTATTCTATTTAGTATACGAACTGGGGATCTGGTTTGGGCTGTTCTGCGATCCGGATTGCAA
>QIIJ01000587.1 GCA_003232595.1 Aurantimonadaceae bacterium
CAATGAAGCTCAACCGTTCATCCATATAGGCCTCACCCGTATGCAGTTCGGGGTTCAATACCAGCTTTCGATAGAGCGACGGATCGCTGATTTGCATTTTGACATTCGGCCCATCGGCACTGCCGCCAAAGACGTGGGCAACACCCTTGTGATCGACAATGGTCAATGTGCCTTTTTTCACAAAGGCTTTCATCATGTGAGAAAGTGGAAACATCTGTCGTCCAGTTGTCTAATTTGAATAATACACTGCAATCTATATAGCGATGGCAGGCGATAAGAAAAGGGCAATTTCAACTACGCTTCGGCAAGACTTGCAAGCTTGGTCATGATCACAGCAGACCCGCGTAATCGTTTGTCGGCCGTTGGCCAGTCGCGGTTGAAAAATACCGATTGATCGGGGCGGATTTTGGCGAGCACACCCTGCTCGCTGATATAGGTGATAAGACCGGCTGGGTTTTCAAACTTCTTGTTGCGGAATGTAACGACCACACCCTTGGGACCAGCATCCAGTTTTTCAACATTGGCCCGGCGGCACAGTGATTTGACGAAGACAATTTTCAAAAGATGATCAACTTCTTCCGGCAACGACCCGAAACGGTCGATCAATTCCGCACCAAAGGCGTCGATTTCTACAGGCTCGTTTAAATCAGCAAGACGTTTATACAGCCCCATTCGCAGGGTAAGATCAGGCACATAATGTTCTGGAATCATCACCGTGGTTCCAACAGATATCTGCGGCGACCATCTGCCCTCGCCCAGGCTTTCATCGCCCTCTTTAAGCTGCGCTACCGCCTCTTCCAGCATTTGCTGGTAAAGTTCGTAGCCCACTTCACGGATTTGGCCCGATTGCTCCTCACCAAGCAGATTTCCTGCGCCGCGAATATCCAGATCGTGGCTGGCAAGTTGAAAACCAGCACCGAGCGTATCGAGCGATTGCAGCACTTTCAGCCGTCGTTCAGCAGTTGGCGTGAGCAACCTGTTGGGCGGCAGGGTGAACAATGCATAGGCACGGGTCTTGGAGCGCCCTACCCGCCCTCGCAACTGGTAAAGCTGCGCCAGGCCGAACATATCGGCCCGGTGAACAATCAACGTGTTGGCGGTTGGTATATCAAGGCCGGATTCAACGATTGTCGTCGATAACAGCACATCATATTTTCCGTCATAATAGGCGTTCATCACATCTTCCAACTCGCTGGAAGCCATTTGCCCGTGGGCCACAGCAATTTTCAACTCCGGCACATTGTCTGACAGCCACTCCTCGCGTTCACGCAAATCGGCAATCCGCGGGCACACGTAGAAGCTCTGGCCTCCACGATATCGTTCGCGCAGCAAAGCCTCTCTCACCACAAGCCCGTCAAAGGGCGAGATGAAGGTGCGCACCGCCATCCTGTCCACCGGTGCGGTGGTGATGAGGGAAAGCTCCCGCACACCGGTTAGCGCCAGTTGCAGGGTTCGTGGAATCGGCGTTGCCGACAGTGTCAGCACATGCACATCCGAACGCAGTTCCTTCAACCGCTCCTTGTGTTTAACACCAAACCGTTGTTCCTCATCGATAATCAGCAGTCCCAGATTACGAAATCTGATAGAGTTGCCCAATAGCGCATGGGTACCGATGATGATATCAACTATACCATCGGCAACGCCCTTTTTGGCTTCAGCCAGTGCTTTGGTTCCGACCAGTCTTGATGCCTGAACAATATTAATTGGCAATCCATGAAACCGGTCAATAAATGTTTTATAGTGCTGACGTGCCAAAAGAGTGGTTGGAACCACAACGGCGACCTGCAATCCCGCCATGGCGGCAACAAATGATGCGCGCAAGGCAATTTCGGTTTTGCCAAAACCAACATCACCACAAACAAGTCGGTCCATAGCGCGACCGGCGGCAAAATCGTCCAGGACTGCGTCAATTGCAGCAAGCTGGTCTTCTGTTTCATCATAGGGAAAACGGGCGGTAAATTCGCCATAAATCCCTTCAGGAGGTACCAGCGGTTCGGTGGTTTTCAGCATCCTGGCAGCAGCAATCCTGATCAGGGCGTCAGCCATTTCAAGCAGATTCTTTTTAAGCCGCGCCTTGCGGGCCTGCCAATTGCCACCGCCCAGCCGGTCAA
>QIIJ01000023.1 GCA_003232595.1 Aurantimonadaceae bacterium
ATTGAAAAACATGCGCTATCTGAAAACTGGGTTGAAGAAACGCGGCAAATCCGCGGCTTGTTGAACTATGATACAGACATTGATGAACGGATTTTGAAGGCCCGAAAAAGCATGGACCGCGTATTTGAAATTAGCGATTGATGATGATGCTCGACACCAATATTGTTATTGACTATTCCCGTGACAATCCAAACGCCGTCAATTTTGTTGAATCACTTTCCACCCTGCCAAGTGTTTCCGTCATCACCGTCGCTGAAATTATTCAGGGGGTGCGGGAACAAAAACGTTTTTAATGTGTGGAATGTCCTGCCGATAACCCACGAGGTTGCTCTTTTGGCCGGTGAGTATCGGCTGACATACATCAAGAGCCACAATCTCGGCCTGGCAGACGCCTTCATTGCCGCATCAGCAAAAATTAACGAAAAGCAACTGGTGACACTAAATGCCAAGGATTTCCCCATGATTGAGGGGATTGAGCGGCCTTATTGAGGGGTGGATTGTCTGTGTTATGATGATTGGAACCGATGGAAAACAATTTCCAATGGCCGCTTGGAGCTCTAAGCAGTCAAGGCAATCGTGTCGCAACAAGGACAATGCGGGGAAAATTGATGAGCGCTATGACCCAAGACTGACATTCAAAAAAGATTTTTCGACTTACTTTTTAGCCCGGCCATGAAAGGCCCAATCATAAAGGCATGCCGTGCTGTCATATTCATCGCAGACTTTTTCGCCAGTTCCACCCCAGCGTGCATGTCTAATACAACCAGCTTCATCCAGATCAAAGATTACTGGTCCTTCAAGCCCGTTCCGGTGGCTCCATCTTCCGGACAGATGATTGCGATCATTTGAATAACGAAGAACAAGGCTCCAAGTATCTTCGTTGTAGATGCCTGTGACCTCCAAACCATTGACCACGAGGATTACCGGTCCGACAGATGCAACCCATTCACCCGACACATCTCGCCAGTGAGACCCAAGTTCATCACATCCAAAATAGGAAGTTGCTTGGCTATTGGATACGCCATGAAATGAATTTGTAATTGCCAGGGCCGCGGTCGTAGCCAGTACTACCAGTTTCGGTGTCATCACTTTTACTCACAGACAAATCTATAGATACCATCAAATGGCTCACCGGTCAGTCGGCTTCTCTTGCCGCCTTCCGCACAATGAGCCTTTGCGGTTTCATAAACCGCCGTATCAGACCATTTTTCAATCAGGTGAATTGCATTTTGTGACCGCTTTACAATTTGCGGCTCGTCGTCCACCAAAGTTTCGATATCCATGCCCATATCCCGCATTAGAAATCGTATCATCGGCTCAAAGGAGTTCGGATACCAACTGACTTGATGGGCGGGGCGATCTAGGACAACAGAGACGCTGTCCTTTCGCTCATTGATGAATGTCCTGCAATCAACTGAGAAACCTTCATTCTTCACCAAAAATGGGGTGTTTTTTGAAACCGTACTAAACACTCTTACTTCTGGTGGTGCCCATATTCCATCAAAAATTGGATTTGGTCCTCTGCAGCCCCAACCTTCAATCAGATGTCCGGCAAATTCATTACCTTCATAGTGAGCAACGACAAGGCCGCCCATTCCGCTTCCAAAAAGGAAAAGGTTTCTGCTATCAATCCAATCATAGGCTGAGATTTTTTTGACAGCATAGTCGAGCTCAGCCTTCTGCATCGCAATGGCAAAATCGAAATATCTGATGAATTTCTCCCGATCCTCATAACAGCCCAGTGGCCTGTGTTGTCGGGCGAAGCTGTCTGGGCCAATGACAATAAAACCAAGTTTTGCCAGGCGTTTCATGTCCTCGCGATGATGTCCGAGACCTTCACAATAATGCATGAAGATAATTAGAGGCCACCTCTTGTCCTTGCCATTCTGGGAAATTGCCGTATCAATCCTTCCGTTTCGAAGAAGACGGCCGGAAGTACTCCCTAGCCCTTCAGGCAAATAGACCAGGGCACCCTCCCAAGTTCTTTCCAACTCCACCGGGTCTGAGACTGCCAACCAATTAACTTTGAACCTGTCATTCGCCAGAACTGACCCGATGTTAACGAAAAAAAACATCGCAAGAAGAAAACTTGATACCCTGTTCCGTCGATAAATCAATAAACCTATCCAAATCATTGCGTCCCCGTAATTAGGGGCAATTACAGAGGATAATCGACAATTCATTGAATAGCAATTTTGTCCCGCATGACTTGACGTTCCTCCGGCTCATGCGGGCTACAACTTTGAGGTTCGTAGAAATTTCAAGTTGGATGCGGAC
>QIIJ01000429.1 GCA_003232595.1 Aurantimonadaceae bacterium
GATCGAGCATCGCTGGCAGTACCTCATCAATCAGGCGATCACCATCTTCGATATGCCACCGGGAAACATCTTGCTGCCAGTCGACAAATTTAGCATTGCGACCGAGAAAACATCCTGTTTGAAGAAAAGCGTTTGCCCATAATTCGGGTTGTTTTTCACAGACCTTTCGGGAGGCATTCAGATGGGTGAGTGCGTGGGTGAAGTCGAGCCAGTCCACATTCTGCTGAACCGGTTTGTCTGTGTAGGAACGATAGCGGGCATCGTAGTGCAGCATTGCATTTGCTGCCGCATGCATCAAAGCATTATATAATTCAGCGTGCCTTGCCGAGGATTCTGCCACCATTTCAAGCGATGCCGCAACGCCCAAATTCCGAAAACTGTCAGCCTCGGGTATTTTTGAGCCCTGGCCATTCCAGTTGGCAAGTGCCGGTCCGTATGCCTTGAATTCCGGGATCAGATCCTCGCGCGCCGTGGTGCACAAAGATCGTACCAGCGGCAGTATCAGCGCTTCCGCCGCCTGCTCTCCCAGCATGTCCAGCAACTCAAAAGATTTGTCGCAAAAAATGACCGAATGACCAAAATTCTGATAGTGATTGAGTGATGCCACCTCAAGGGTGGGGCGTAACAAACGACTGCCGCCATCGGTCAGCCCCCGGCGCGCATGTGAGATGGCAAGTGTTTCATTTTCTGATTCAATCGCCCCGGTTAAATCACTGGGGTCATAGTGCTTTATCGAATGTTCGCTATAGGAATAGAGCCCCTTTTGCATCAAGACATCCCACGAAAGATGGCCGATTATCTCTACATACGGGATGAGGTTTTCAGTGCTGTCATCACTATCTATATACGACTTGAGAGACAGCCAGTCCGGAGCGGCTGCGTGGGCATGGGTTGTGCCAAACTCAAGGCAGGGCATGGCCCAGTTCAGGGCTTCGATCAGGGCATCGTTCGGCTCTCCCCCTGCCCTTTGAAACCGGGCAAGCTCTCTGGCAATACGCTCATAGTCATGCTGGTCGAAAGCCTCGCGCAATCCGGCCATGGCTTTGTGCCGGATAATCTGTGGAGGCGGGTCAGAGACATCAAGCCAGACATTACCATTTCGTATTTCGTGGGGATAAAGACGCACCGCGTCGCCCCCAACCAGTGCCTCACCATCTTCAAGGTTAAAGCGCCAGGAATGCCAGTTGCATGTCAGTGTACAATCACCACTTAGGGTGCCTTCAACAAGCGGGAAACCCTCATGGGGGCAGCGATTGTTGCAGGCATATATTTTTCCCGCCCGGCTTATCAGCAATATCTGCTTGCCCGAAAGTTTAACCACCGCCTTTGATTTCTGTTCCAGTTCCTGCAATGAAATTGCCTCGATCCATTTTGGCTCAACGGTGTTCTCTTCAATGGATTCCGGCAAATGTTCTGGCATGGATTTTCCTTTACGAAAGGTATTTCTTTATAAATTAACACGACCCTTGAATTTCGCAAGCTCTTTCTTTAGTAATCCAAAATGAACAATACCTCACTCCGTCAATCCTCCGGCAGCCGGCGCAGGATTGTTGACCTGCTCAAACGTAATGGCCCGATGGATGCAGCAGCCCTGGCCGGCCAGCTTGGTCTGTCGTCAATGGCTGTGCGCCAGCATCTTTATACATTGGTTGAAGAAGGGCTTGCGTGTTCATCAACCAGCCCGGACGGGGTCGGGCGACCGTCCAAGCAATGGCGGTTAACTCCGGCTGCCGAGGAGTTTTTTCCGCAAGGTTATGCGGAACTAACCGCCGGATTGCTTTCTGCAATTAGCGAGGCGTTCGGAGAAACCGGCATTGAACAAATTGTTCAGCTTAGAACAAGAGACCAGGAAAAGACTTACAGGTCCTTCCTCGACGGTGCCGATACTCTTGAAACGCGTCTTGCCAAGCTTACAGAAATACGAACAAAAGAAGGTTATATGGCCGAATTTTGCGCCGATGGCGATGGCTACCTTTTTATCGAAAACCATTGCCCCATTTGTGCCGCCGCAAAGGCTTGCACCGGGCTGTGCGCTGCCGAATTAATGCTGTTTAGAGCGGTGCTTGGCGATGATGTGGAAATTAAACGTACAGAACACATTCTTGCC
>QIIJ01000388.1 GCA_003232595.1 Aurantimonadaceae bacterium
GCCACCCGGGAAGCCGCGTCATCCATGGCAGTAAGGGTTGATGGATCGGGCATCAGATCACGGATCGACGGCTGCAAAAAACCTTCCGCCTGATCCTCGTCAATTCCGCGACCGGCCATAACGCGGGCAACAATATCGGGAACTTCAAACCGCTGTGCAATTGCCAGGGCCACATTTGCAGCCTGCACATCCATCCGCTCCTGCCAGTACTGACCGGAAATGGACTGGGAAACTTCAAGAAAAGGTCGCAGAGGTGTATTCATGCGGCCAAGATAAGGCCAAAAATGCACCTATTGAAAGCCTCAGGGTGATATAAGCGGAAAAAGTCATTCTCAATCATCTTTCAACAGCCATCGAAACGTAATTGTCGCAACAATTGCCGCAATCAGCTGGATTACCACAAACGCGGTAATGTGAGCAGGGTCAATGCCTGCAAATGTATTGGAAAACCCTCTGGCTATGGTCACTGCGGGATTGGCAAACGAGGTTGAGGAGGTAAACCAGTAGGCGGCAGTGATATACAATCCAACGGCGTAGGGAATTGCATCCGGCCGGCTTTTCAGGCAGCCGAGAATGGTGGCGACAAGGCCAAAGGTTGCAACAAACTCGCCAACCCACTGGCCGATACCGGTTCTCGCTGTTGTGGACGGGTCAAATATCGGGTTGTCAAACATGATATGGGCTGCAAACACCCCCAATATTCCGCCAAAAACCTGGGCTGCTACATATTGTACCGATGCACCCGGGCCGATTTCCCTGCGTATTACAAATGCAAGAGTTACCGCCGGATTGAAATGCGCGCCTGATATCGGGCCAAACACCAGGATCAAAACCACAAGGATTGCGCCGGTCGGGATTGTATTGCCCAAAAGAGCGATCGCAACATTACCACCAGCAAGCCGTTCGGCCATAATGCCGGAACCCACCACTGTCGCCAGAAGAAAAAACGTGCCCAGCCATTCTGCAAACAATCGGCGTATCATTCAGCATCCCCGGATTGTGCAGCCAACAGAAACCAATATCATCCGAATTTTCCGATATTTTGGTGCCGGGCCTTGATCTCGCGCACGGTTTTTGATGACGAACGCATGACAATGGTTTCTGTCGTAATCGCATCCTTTCCGAATTTTACTCCGGCCAGCATATTGCCGTCAGTAACACCTGTCGCGGCAAACAGAACATCACCCCTGGCCATATCGTCAGCCGTATAGATGCGTTTTGGATCATCGACGCCCATCGTTGCGGCCCTGTCACGTTTTTCGATTGTATCCAGAATGAGTTTGCCCTGCATCTGCCCGCCGATACAGCGAAGTGCGGCAGCTGCCAGCACACCTTCAGGGGCACCACCGGAACCAAGATAGATATCAATACCGGTTTCCTCCGGGTCTGTAGTGTGAATGATGCCTGCAACATCACCATCACCGATCAGACGAATTGCAGCCCCTGTCTCGCGCACCTCTTTGATGAGTTTTGCGTGGCGCGGCCGGTCTAGTATACACGTCGTTATCCGTGAAATATCAACCCCCTTTGCCTTGGCCAGAGCCGCCAGATTATCTTTAACCGATGCATTGATATCTATAAGGCCCGCCGAAAACCCGGGGCCAATGGCGATTTTTTCCATATAGACATCCGGTGCATAGAGCAGATTACCGCGTTCGGCAATGGCGATCACCGCAAGCGAATTGGGCAGGTTTTTTGCGCAAATAGTCGTACCTTCAAGCGGATCAAGAGCAATGTCCACCTGCGGCCCTTTGCCGGAACCGACCTCCTCGCCGATATAAAGCATCGGCGCTTCGTCGCGTTCTCCCTCACCGATAACCACCCTGCCCTGAATATTGAGCTTGTTTAATTCGGTACGCATGGCATCAACAGCCACCTGGTCAGCAGCCATTTCATCTCCCTTGCCCCGCAGCCGGGCAGCGGCAACAGCAGCAGCTTCGGCAACGCGCGCCAACTCCAGGGTGAATATTCGGTCAAGAATGCTTACGGTATCAGCCATGATATCTCCAGTGATTCGTGCAGCACATATTATTCCACAGATGTTCATGGCCACGATAGATTTTTGTAGCTGAATATTATCAGTTCGAACAATTTTTTTCGATAGCATTTTCGATAGCAATTTTGAATTATCAGGCATAACATCGCATAAGGTCGCACCCCTCGTAACCGTACGTTGAGTGTCCACAAAGCCAAAAACGTGGACTATTCAGCATCAGATTGATGACAAGGTTTACACGGCTGGAACCATAACAAAAAATTTAATTACCGTGTTCCGGCGACTGTGTTAGGAAAAAAA
>QIIJ01000506.1 GCA_003232595.1 Aurantimonadaceae bacterium
TTCTTCGATACTGTTGATGATCCCTACAGCAAACAGCTGGTGGCTGATTATGACAAGATGTTCCCCGGGACCAACTACAAATTTACCGCCGGAACAGCAGCAACAGGCCTTTATCGCGGCATCAGGCTCTATGAGCAGGCAGTTATTGCAACCAATGGCGATCTTGCGCGGGAAGCTGTTTCCAAAGCCATGCACACGGCCTCGATTACCGAAGGTCCAGGCGGTGCTGCAAATATTGTTGACGGCACCGGCCACACAGCCATGAATATGTATGTGGCGCAATCGATCGGCGGGAAATGGAACATAATATCGAGCAATAAGCAGGTATCACCGGAAGAGTGCATCTAGCTCTTAAAATACTGGCCGCGCAAGAGTTTTGCGCGGCCAACAATCCTCAAATTCCAGGCCAATTTTATAAACTGGTACTCTTGCAATATGTCCAGCAACACAAAATTCCCCGACAGCCCGGCAAAACGCCCGCTGCGTATGATCCCCATTCTGGAGATCATATTGCTTGTATTGCTGCTTGCCGTGCCACTTTTCGTAAGTGATTTTTTAACAATTATTATCACCCGGATGATCATTCTTGCCATGCTGGCAATCAGCTTCGATCTTTGCTGGGGGTATTCAGGCATTATGACTTTTGGCCAGGCGCTGTTTTTTGGCATCGCCGGCTATGTTGTCGCTATGTTGGCCAACAAGGCGGGTGTGGTTCAACTGCCCATAGTCCTGATCGTCGGCATGCTGGTTGGTCTGATCTCATCCTTTCTGATTGGCTGGTTTTTGTTGCTGGGCAAACGACGGGTCGAAATTATCTTTGTCGCCCTTGGCACCCTGACAGCCTCCTATGCGGCCGAAAGACTTGTTGCCGGCTGGACCTGGGTTGGCGCTGCAAACGGGCTGTCAATTTTTGACTTCATATTGATCGGCAGTTATGAGCTTGAACCGGGAGTGGTTTTTTATTACATCGCTGCTGCCGTTCTGGTCACTGTTTATCTTGCCAGTCGTTATCTGGTTCGATCACAGCTGGGTCTTGTTCTTGCCGGCATGCGCCAGAACGAAACCCGCCTCGCCTTTTTTGGCTATCGTATTCAACTGTTCAAGGCTCTGGTTTTTTCGTTTGCCGGCATGATCGCGGGCCTCTCGGGGTCACTTTATGCACACCACGAGGGTTTCATTGGTCCTGGAAGCATGGGCATTGCGCTTTCCACATTTATTGTACTCTATGGCCTGTTTGGTGGTGTCGGCACGCTGCTTGGTCCGATAATCGGGGTTATCGCTATTGAAGGCATCAGTTTTATCCTTTCAGATCAGGATGCACTAAAAAGCATCTGGCCCATTATTCTGGGTGTAATTCTGCTTGTGGTGGTCGTCTATAAACCGACCGGAATAATGGGTTTTTTGATATCCGACCGTGAAAGAATTGGAACCTTTGGTGATCCTGCAAGACCGCGCAGAGATTTATCAGCCAATACCGGGAGCAGTGAAAATGACACTGCTTGAGGTTCGCAATGTCAGCAAATCATTTGGTACCTTGAAAGCTTTGGACGGGGTCAATGTAACCGTGGAGAATAATACATTTCACGGATTGATCGGCCCCAACGGTTCGGGAAAAAGCACGCTGCTTAAAGCAATTGCCGGTGATCTGATTGCAGACCGGGGCGATATCCGTTTTGAGAAGCGGGATATTACCACAATGGTGCCGGCCGATCGCGCGCGCCTCGGTTTGAACTTGAAATTTCAAATAACTGCCGTTCTGCCGGAACTTTCGTCCTATGATAATTTGTTGCTGTCAGCCCAGGCTGATCAGTCGGTTTGGCATTTGCTTCACTCAAAAAGCAAACATGAACTCCACGATGAGGTCATGGATAGTCTTGAACGATTTTCGCTTGCTGACCGCGCCGATGGCCTTGCCGCTGAACTGAGCCATGGTCAACAACAGTGGCTCGAAATTGCCATGTCAATGATCCGCAAACCAAAACTTTTGTTGCTGGATGAACCGACAGGCGGCATGAGTCCGGAGGAGCGGCGAGCCACTGGCGAACTTCTGCAGCCGATCAAGCAGCAATGTGCCTTGATCATTGTTGAACACGA
>QIIJ01000609.1 GCA_003232595.1 Aurantimonadaceae bacterium
AGAGGTGAAATACCTAACGCCTGAAAGGTTTGAGACACAATATCCATCTGAAGCAAATCATTTCTCAAAAAGGTGGAAGACATTATTTCGCCCTGCTTTGCTTCATCTGAATACTCTTCCTCAAACAGAATTGTATGAATTTAATAGGTCCTGACCCTAGACATTATAAATCGTTTCCAACACATAAGACTGCAGGGATTATAGTGAACTATAGCTGTAATTTTTAGGAAACCCGACTTTAGCCTGATAACAAATCAACGCTCCCATGGGCGAAAGACTGATCTGTTTCCCGTTGAGGTCTGAAAACATCAGGCAAAGGTCCCGGACCACTTTTATTTGTCTCAAACATCACCGTACATATCATTGTCAACTGCGCTCATGTCCCGTGCAGGGTTGCAAAAACAGCATTACGGTGTCATTATGGTTACTGTTACGCAATCCAATCTGTCACCGTAATTCTGCTCTCACATTGGGTGCCCACTATGCAATCAAACGCCGGGACTAAACATCTAGGGTCAGGGCCTAGCTAGGCCAGAGTGCAGTACCAGGATAAAACTGCGACCAGGCGAACCAGAACGCCTGGTGGCTACCTAGATCAGCACCATTTGCATCGACGGCTTTTATACCACCTGCATCAAGTTCCAGACGAATATTTTCAAATGTAATCTCATCGCCATTTTGCAAAGCCACAACAGCAGTGCTTCGCTGAAACGCCACCGGCGTGCCGGACGCTGTGATTACGCCAATGATGTCCTCATGCACTGGCAAACGCGGATCGACATCTCCGACCGGAAAAATCGGACCATCGGCGTCCCGGTTATCGCGAAAATCAAAATCGCGACCAAGCGCCAGCGCTTCAACCAGAACTGTTGTCTCAGGATAAGTATCCTTCCATGTACCCCAGCGAGTTGTAATCACAGCGGTTTGCTCCAGTTTAAGAGAAATTTCTGCAAGGGGCCCCGTCACCGCGTCGCCCCGGAACGTATCAAACACCGAAAATGTGTTGACGTCGAACATCACTTTATTGGACCGTATTAACAGCCCGGATGTGCGAAGTATTGGCCGTTCAACTCCCTCAGGCAGCTGATCGGTGAAATAGGCCTGCGCTGAACCACACAAAGTGCAATATGGTATCGCCAGATCTCTGCCACCCAGTGTGTCATTCACCATCTCACGCACTTCCATAATGCGCCGTGGATAAGCCCGGTACTCACCGTTCACCGCAATGCCAAAAACGATATCATCGTCCTTAAGCCACGTGGCATCTGTTGCACTGCTAACTTCGGGATTGTCCGCAGCGGGTATACAATTGCACGCTTCATCAGTCGTATCATACGGGCGATCGTCGATAAGTACGCCTCCCCATGAAACGTGCCTCCAGTCGATATCTCCTTCAACAAAGATCCTGTCCCAGCCGGGTACTACATTTGTAAAAATGGCGCGCTTGGCTTGTAAATAGTCCGGGGGAGCCGGAATATTCCATGCAATTAGATGATTGGTTACCGCGCCCCAATAATTTTGATCTTGCAAATCTTTACCCAGCAATTCGGAGGCAACACTGCCAAGCTCCACAATCAACTCGCGGCTGGAGACGAACCGCATCAAATCGCTGATAATCCAAACAAGCCGAGGATCTTTTGATTGAGAGATGACATCCAGAGCCAACAACTGGTCTCTCCCCCAAGCCGACTGAACCATACTATCGACAAAGGCAGTCTGCACAGCAGAGCGCAACTCCTCGGACAGCGGTCCTTGAGGCACTGCAGGAGGTTCGCCAAATTGCTCAACCACGAAGTTCCGGAGAGGTTCCTCTTCCTGGGCCTGCAAAGCAATAAATATGAACAGGAAAATCGTCACCACAGACGCAAGTAACAAGAAGATGCGGGATTTAGAGCCTATTACTAATGCCATTGAATTGCCTTTCGCATACCTATTTCATTCTCAGACACACAAGCATTCGCCGGTGCGACCCGCAGCGCACAGTTCAAATAGAATCAATCAATAATAGACTGAGCGCGCCACAGTTCATAACTTCCCTATCTTTGGCGTAGCCAATCACGATCATTCAAAATTAGGTGTTCTTTGGTGA
>QIIJ01000620.1 GCA_003232595.1 Aurantimonadaceae bacterium
ATTCGGGCTTTCACCCCATCCAGAGGGCGGGCAATATGTGCAGACCTTCCGCGACGGCGATGCATCCAGTGCAATTTACTACCTGCTGCAACAGGGTGAGCGCTCGCACTGGCACCGGGTTCACGGTTCAGCCGAAATCTGGCACCACTATGCCGGTTGTGCAATCGAGCTTTCCATTTCGGCAGATGGTGTAGCGGTTCAAAATTACGTTCTTGGCCCGGATATTATCAACGGAGAAAAGCCGCAGATCATCGTCCCCGCCGGATATTGGCAATCAGCAGAGTGTAAAGGCGAGTGGATACTTGCCGGCTGTACCGTGGCGCCGGCATTTGATTTTGCCAATTTCGAAATGGCAGCGCCTGATTGGAGACCGGGCTAAACCGATAAGTAAGCCCAGGCAATCAGTGCCTGTCCACACCAGTACAGGCTCCAGATCATCCATGGTGAGTGTCGGCGGATGGCGGTTCCTTCTTTCCAGACAAATTTCTCATGGGAATGAATGATATCTGAGGCCATGAACATCAACGCCCCAATGATAACCATGCGGTTATCCTGCAACAGCACCGCAGAAATGCCCATCACCAAAATAGCCAGCATGTAAAAGAATGCCGGGGTTTTCATTGCTTTCAAATGGGGCAACAGGCGTGCAAATACCAATACAGCCAGGATAATAAGTGCAGCCACACCAGTGAGCTCGACAATTGCAAACTCTTCACCATTCTGAAATTGAGCTGCGAACAGCGCTGCATAGGCCAGATGGGCCAGAAGAAAAGAACCAGGTCCGAACATGAAATTCTTCTCGCCATGACTGGCCAGAAAGGCATCACCTGCGGCACTCAAGGCCAGTGCGATTGTCAAAAGGACCGGCCCTCCAAGCCGGAAACTCAAAAGGGCAAGTGAGCCGATAGAAAGAGCCTTGACGATCGTTCGAAGTCTGGAGGGCGGCTGCCAGGTCAGCCAACCGCCATACATGATTGCAAGTGTGGCCGCGATCACGAACCCGCCGGGAAACAGGTTCATCCGGTAAGTTCCTCACCAACCTCCATGTCAGGCGGATCAATCGGCCATGGTGCGCTCATCACCGGTGCACCAAATCCATAGCCCTGCAAATAATCGACACCCCATTGTTTCAACATCAGTGCAGTCCTGTCATCATCGACCCATTCCACGACAATTTTGGCATCAAACACCTGGGCCAACTGGATCAGTGAACGGATGAAACTTTGGTTTTCGTGACTTGTGGCGAGGTTTTCGACAAACTGCCCGTCGATCTTGATAATATCAACCGGCAGATGTTTCAGATTGCTGAAGGAAGTAAATCCTGCTCCAAAATCATCAATCGCCGTTTTGCATCCAAGGTTGCGTATAATTTCGATAAACCGGACGGCTTCATCAAGATCTCCGGCGGCGTGTGATTCTGTGATCTCGACAATCAGCCTTGGGGCAATATCCTCCTGCAGCCTCACCGCTGTAGCGAGTTTGGAAAGCCATTCGGGATCGTGCGATGTTTCAATAGAAACATTCAGCGACAGTTTTGCCTGACGCGATCTTCTCAGCGTGTCGAGTGCCAACTCCAGCGCCTGGTGATCGACCATACGGATAAGACCCAGATTAATCGCCACATCAACAAACCCGGATGCCGGTACAATCCTGTTGTCCCGGTCGATCATTCGCACCAGCGCCTCATGAAAGGCAACCTTGTGGGAATTGGCATCAACCACCGGTTGCCAGGCCAGTTGCAGGCGGTTTTCCTGAACTGCCGAGACAACATCGCCGGCAAGTCTTGTGGCTGTTTCCCGCTGTTTACGGGCAACCGGATCGGGCGTATATACCACAAGGCGCGGGTGCCTTTGACGCCTTGCCTGCTCCAGTGCAGACTGTACAGCAGCATTTACCTGCCGGGTGTTCTTGGCATGGCGGGGCATGATAACACCGCCTATTGAAGCAGTGACTGCCACAGGCCCTTTTTCTGTTTGCACAACATCGTTGCTGATATTTTCAAGAAAACGTCGCCCGGCGAACAGCAATTCCCGTTCATTGCAGCCTTTCAGTATGACCCCAAGCTTGGCACCGGAAA
>QIIJ01000035.1 GCA_003232595.1 Aurantimonadaceae bacterium
CTGTGCCACACCAGATGAAAATGATGTTCAGTATTATTACAATGCGGAAAGTGGTGAGCAGCTAAAGCAGGCTTTCAAGGATATCGCCAACAGCATCCAGACCCTGCGTATTTCGCAATAACCCGGTTTATCACGGTTAGGTTTCAACAGGGTCGAACAGTTATACCGGCCATCAAGTGCCGGATCGGTCCCGATGAAGCCGGTCGGAGGGTGTGTCCCACAATGCACTCTCCGGTTTATTTTGTTTTAAACCCAAAAAAGGGCTGCCCCCTTAAGGACAGCCCCGCAATTTCCAGACCGAAGGGTCACAGACCCGTACAAAGCCCTGGATCATGGCAAATCAGAAATTGTGTGAAGGCTGCTCCATCACGTTTCTGCTCCGCAAAGACCACTCCGGTTTTATGAAACTACTTGACATGAGATCACCTCCTTTTCATTGGTTGACAATAGTAAAGAGTGTTGCGCAAATAGAGTTCGAACGCAAGGGATGAACCGTCCCGGCCAGACTGCTTCCATGTACACATGAAACAGGCTAATCAGAGTTAGCTGAAATTTGCCTGACCGTGATTCCAATTCACTGTGATATCGTCAGGCACTTGCCAAGCTGCGGTATCGCCGCTTCCAGACTTCTGCGTTGTTCGACAAATCTTGAGGCATTTGCGCCCATATTTGCAGCTCGCTCGGTATCATTCAGTAAATCTTTCAAATTTTTGCGATAGGTGTCCTGATCGTCGAGGGGCGCAAGCAGGCCAGTCTCGCCATGGCGAACAACCAGGGGAACGCCCATATTATCAAATGCCACACTCGGCAATCCCTGCAAGGCAGCCTCAAGATAGACCATGCCTATTGGTTCTCGCCAGCCGGGCCAGACAAAAATTTCGGCCGCTCTCATCCATGTGGCGACATTGTCGGAATTCACCTCGCCACTCCAATGAATTCGTTCAGGGGATATCCCCGAAAAGGCCTCTTTGACCGCTTTTTCTTCCGGTCCGCCACCAACGATGATGAGGTTCCACGGTTCCTGCTGCATTGGTTCGAGGATTTCCGCCAGCATGAAAAAATTGCGATCCTTCTTTCCCTTGCGCATCATGCCAACCGTTATCAGGACAGGGGTGCTGGTATTCCAGTGCAGCGGCAGCGGGGCAGGTGCTGCTTTTCCCCTGCCTGCAAGATCAATGAAGGGCGGCATGTGGCAAAGGGTTTCATTGCCACCGAGCAGTTTTGTCAGATAGTCACGGTCCGTAGGTTTGAACCAGATATTGCGGTTGGCCTGTCTGATCCCTTTTTGTGCTTCTGCCCGCCACTCCTGCCATTGATCACCCTGGCCTGTCCGGGCTGCTTCGATGGTCACGTAAGGTATGGCAAGAGCATCGGCAATACGCGGGCCGATCCAGTCGGGTGCTTTGCAATAGGGATGATAGGTAACCCAGAGTTCCGGCTGCTCGTGTTTTGGCATGGTCTGATATTTATTGATCAGCATGGCTGCCTCAACCAGCGCGCCCTGCCTGCGAGCAACCAGAATTTCTACATCACTGCGCTTGGAATAGGCTATATATCGCGAGGCTAGATGAACGTCATTCCCGGCCAGCCTCATGGCCTTGATCAGATTGCCGGCAATCAACCTGTCACCGGATGGAATCGGGTGATCGGGTGGCTTAATTGGAGCATAGAATGCAATTTTCATAGCTGCACCTCGCGCGCGCTCAGCAAAGTTTGCAGAATAGTGGCGCTTTTTTCGACCCCTGAGAAGTCTATGTTGGCGGGTTTTTGCCGCAGGGCCATGGCTTGATCAATAGCGTTTGCAAGCATTTGCGCATCCAGTCGGGATTCAGGCAGATTAATTGCAAGGCCCTTTTGATGCAGCAATTCAGCCCGGCGCAACTGTTCGGTTTGACCCGTAGTGTCGGAGGGCACGAAGACAATCTTTAACCCGCTGTGTTCTGCCGCACTGAGCACATCCATCGTTGTATTGTAACCAACCTGGGAAATCGACAGCCGGGCCTTTTCCAGATGACGGAAAAGGCCCGGCAAAAAGGTCCTGATGGTCACACCGTCGCTGCAGGAATTTT
>QIIJ01000324.1 GCA_003232595.1 Aurantimonadaceae bacterium
GCATGCAGATGAATGATCGCCGCACCGGCTTCCGCTGCTTCAATCGACTGGGTGGCAATTTCATCCGGGGTTATCGGCAGATAATCCGACATGGTCGGTGTGTGAATGCCGCCTGTAACCGCGCAGGTGATGATGACTTTGTTGTTTTTGCTGGACATTGTCCTTACTCCTCAAATATCGCCACAGCCCGGGTAAACCCCGCAGACGCCGCCTTTATCTTGTAGGGGAAACACGAAACTGTATATCCGTTTGCCGGAAGTTTTTCGAGATTATGCAGCTTTTCAATGTGGCAATAGCCAATTTCCATGCCCGCCCGGTGCCCTTCCCAGATGATTGAGGCATCTTTGTTTTCTGCATATTTTTTCGCCGTGTGCACAAAGGGCGCATCCCAGCTCCAGGCATCCGTGCCTGTCACCCGCACCCCGCGCTCCAGCAGGTATAACGTCGCCTCGCGACCCATGCCGCAGCCTTTCATCAAATAGTCTGGTTGACCATAGGCCATGCCCGCAGAGGTGTTGACGATGACAATATCAAGCGGCTGCAATTCATGGCCGATGCGTTTCAGTTCGGCTTCCACATCACCGGCGGTTGCCACATAACCATCCTCCATATGACGAAAATCCAGTTTGACACCCGGATTGAAACACCATTCCAGCGGCACTTCGTCGATGGTGATCGCCCGCTCACCATTATTCATGGTCGAATGGAAATGATAGGGCGCATCAAGATGCGTGCCGTTGTGGGTGGTTATTTTCAACATTTCGATGCCCCAGCCCTCGCCACCCGGCAGGTCCTCTTTTTTCAGGCCGGGGAAAAACATCATCACCTGCTCAGCCGTCATCTGATGATCCAGATAGTCAATCTCCGGCAGCGCCATCGGTGGGTCGGATTGAATACCGGTTTCAAGCGGTACGGATATGTCAACAAATCGACGGGGCATTATCTTCTCCTCATATTGTCAAAGCAAAGCTGTCGCAAGCATCGGAAAAGCCAGCACCAGCGCCAGCACGATCAGCATCATTGCAGCAAAGGGCGCGGCACCAACGAATATGTCACCAAGCGAAATCGTATCATCATTGAGCGCCGATTTGATAACAAATACCGAAATACCAAAGGGCGGCGTCAGCAAACCAATTTCAACCGCTAGTACCGTAATTACCCCGAACCAGATCAGATCAATCTCCATCGGCACAATAACCGGCAGCATCAGCGGCACCAGTATGAGCATGATGGAGGAGGAATCCAGGATTGTCCCCATGACAATCACCAACGCCACGTAAGCAAGTATCACTCCCCAAAAACCGATATCGGCAGTAGCTACAAACTGCCCGAATTCATTGGGCAGGCCGGAAAGAGCCAGCATGCGCGAATACATCTGGGCAGCAATAATCAGAAAACAGATTGCAGCCGTCACCAGCCCCGTATCAGTCAGAACTTTCCAGAAATCAGCAAGTGACAATGACCGTTTGGCAAGGCCGATCAGGATGGCCCCAAGCGCCCCGATGGCCCCTGCCTCAATCGGCGTAAAAAATCCCTGATATATGCCGCCAAGCACCAGCAGAATAAGCAGGGAAATCGGCAGGCCCTTGCGCATCACTTCGCCCGTGCTCAAAACTTCCTCATCATTATCGGAAAGGTTTTCCCCAATAAACGAGGGAAAAAAACGTGCCATCAGGTAGACACCAATCGCAAAAATAAACGCCAGCAGAAGCCCCGGAATGATGCCGGCGATAAACAGATCACCCACCGATTGCTCGGTCAGCAACCCGTACAATATCAACAACAGGCTCGGCGGGATCAGCATGCCCAGCACAGAAGAACCGGCCACCACACCGACCGAAAACCGCTTTGTATAACCGTGCCGAACCATCTCCGGAACAGCAATGCGGGTAAACACAGCAGCCGATGCAATCGATATACCGGTAATCGCTGCAAAGATGGCGTTGGCGCCGATGGTGCCTATCCCAAGCCCACCACGAAAACGCCTGAACAAATGATTGGCCACATCAAACGCATCGCGTCCCATACCGGAGGCGGAGACCACATAACCCATCAGCACAAACAGCGG
>QIIJ01000451.1 GCA_003232595.1 Aurantimonadaceae bacterium
GAGCCCTCCGCTGTACCGGCAGAATAAAGGATAAAAAAATGATCAGATTATTCATAATCATCGGCGTTGTGGGTGTTGTAGGCCTTGGGTATTTCACCACCTACGGCCAGGGACCAGACTTTCAAATGACGCCTCAGGCAAGCCTGACAACGAAGTTCGAAAAAGAGGGCCTTATTCCTAATGTCAATGAGCTGAGCGAAAACGAGGAACTTGAGCACGATATTTTCGAAGTTCCACCTGAGGATGAAAAGCAGCTCGAAATGGCTATGGAGTCCATGGGAAGCATGCCCGGCATGAATATGGGCGGCATGAAAATGGATGACAATGCGCCCAAGATGAAGCTCAACCCTGATGGCACGATGATGACCAATCCTGATGGTTCAATGGTCATGGAAGGTGAAGAAAAAACCACCATGAAGATGGAGGATGAGGAAGCTCCCCATGCAGCAGATGAAGCAACGGAAGAAGCCCCCCATGGTGGCGAAGACGAAGGTGGCCTGAAAATCACCGAAGATGGCGCGTTTGACCGGGAAATTGAGCTCACCATGCTGGAATGGAGCTTTTCCAACCTGAACATTGAAGTGAAGGCTGGTGAGCGTATCCGTTTCAACATTACCAATGGTGGAAAAATTCCTCACGAGTTCATGTTCATGACAATGCCGGCAATGCAGGCCGTGAGCTACAGATCAACACGTGCTGACTGGAGCCTGCTCGAACATGAGGCGCTTTATGAAAAATCGCTTGTTCTTCCAGGTGGCAAGTTTTCCTTTGTCGCGGAAGTGAAGGAAAACGGTTCCTGGATGTTTATGTGCATGCTGCCCTATCACATGCAAATGGGCATGATGGGCCAGATTGCGACGCCCGGAATGGCGATGGACATGAAAATGTAAAGCTTTTAAATTCCGGCCCACCCGTCCTACTCTCCAAGCACCTGATAGTTCCACGTTCCCTCATCCGGGCTGACTTTCACCGGCAGGGCATTGGTGATTAACCGCATAGGTGGCGCAAGTGTAATATATTCCTGTGCCGCCAGCCAAAGGCCGCCATGGGCAACAATCAGGGTATTCGGTCCATGAGCAATTGCGCGTTGCATGGCGCGCCATACACGAGCACGGAACTGTTGAAATGTCTCACCGTTGGGCGGTGCATATTCTCCAGTCCAATATCCCGGAACCCAGTCGCCCTGTGGTTCGCCCTGATGGTCTCCCAGATTGCATTCCATCAATTCATCGTCAAATACTATTTCAACATCATGATGGGCTGCAACCGCCTCAGCCGTGTGTCTGGCGCGTGAAAGCGGGCTTGCAATAATGCGGGCAATCGGCTGATCTTTTAAAACATTTCCGGCACGCAATGCCTGTGAGCGACCATTATCGTTCAATTGCGAATCAAGCTGACCCTGAACAATCTTGTCCCTGTTCCAATGGGTTTCGCCGTGTCGCAGAAAGTAAAACTGGTTTTGGGCAGTCATTTTTGCTCCTGAGTTTAAGAGGGTTGGCCCGAACCGGTCCGGAAAAATTCGAAAAGCCCTTATGTCGGAGAATCAATGGTAAATCAAGCAGCGGCAGGTGGCAGCAACCGCGCTATTGGTTCACATGCCTTTGCCAGCCAGTCTCGAACACCATCATCAACCAGGGGTGACAATTGACGCCGCACATGGCCATGATAGGCATTGAGCCAGTGCAATTCCTGATCGGTCAGCAATTGTGGATCAACAAGTTTTTGATCGAGCGGGGCAAGGGTGAGCGTTTCAAAGCCGAACATTTCAATGTCACCACCTTCAATGGCTTCAGGCCCGCGCACCAGCACCAGGTTTTCGATACGAATACCGTATTCGCCGGGTTTATAATATCCCGGCTCGTTGGAAATGATCATGCCTGCATGCAATTCATGCATACCGCGCCGTGAAATATTCTGCGGACCCTCATGCACCGCAAGGTAGGCCCCCACCCCGTGGCCTGTGCCATGGGCGTAGTCAAGACCGTGCTGCCAGAGAGCATTGCGGGCAAGCACATCAATATCAATGCCGCGCGTCCCTTTGGGAAAACGCAATGTGGCCTTTCAGAACCAGTGTGCTGTTACGGCGCATCTCGCCGGTGGGCTCGCCAATGACAATTGTGCGGGTGATATCAGTCGTCCCGTCCTCGTACTGGCCACCGGAATCAAGCAATAACAGTTCGCCCTCATCAAGTTTTCGGTTGGTGGCCGTATTCACCCGGTAGTGTACAATCGCCCCGTTGGGACCGGAACCGGAAATAGTGTCAAACGATATATCACGCAAAGGCATTTGATGGCGCTCGCCATAGGCGGCACGGCAGGTTTCCAGTTTTTTGGCAACATTAATTTCATCAATGCTGCCCGATTTCTGCTGGTCAAGCCAGTAGAGAAATTCGGCAAACGCCGCCCCGTCTCGTAAATGAGCTGCGCGGGCACCCGCAATTTCTGCTTCATTT
>QIIJ01000583.1 GCA_003232595.1 Aurantimonadaceae bacterium
TCATGTCAGCTTAATAGATGCATCTGCATTGACAATCAAGCAACTGCACCTCATATACATGCAACTGCATTTAAATGGAGTAGACCTCTTGCCCCGATTTCGCCTGATCAGCCATCATCTATGCCCATACGTTCAGCGCGCGGTTATTGTTTTGTCGGAGAAAAACATCGCCCATCAACGCACCTATATCGATTTGGCTGAAAAGCCGGACTGGCTGGTCAAGATATCTCCCCTGGGACGTGTGCCGGTACTTGAAGTAAGCGGGAAGAAGAAAAACGATGCTGTCGTTTTTGAAAGTCAGGTGATTGCGGAATATCTCAATGAAATCACTGAAGGTTCATTGCATCCCATAGACGCCCTTGAAAAAGCAAGGCATCGCTCATGGATTGAGTTTGGTTCTGAAACCCTCAATGCCATCGGTGCATTTTACAATGCCAAAGACGCTGCAGCCTTTAAGGAAAAGCGCCTTGTTCTGGCAAACAAATTCAGCCGCATTGAACAGGAAGTTGCCGGGCCTTATTTTGGCGGCCAGAAGTTTCATTTGATTGACGGTGTCTGGGGAACGATATTTCGCTACCTTGATGTGTTTGACCGGATCGACGACTTTAAACTCTTGTCTGGATCATCCAAACTAAACAGTTGGCGCAATGTTATAATGGCCCGCCCATCAGTTGCCGATGCCACACCGCAAGGCTATCCTGACCGGTTGATGGAATTTCTTGCAATCAGAAAAAGCCATATTTCGCACCTTATAAACATCACCAAGTTACCGGTTCCACAACTCAACTGACACAATGCTGTCAGTTGCTATAGATTATTGTTGGTTGGTCAAACACCACGAAAGGATCGACCAATGACTAATCGCGTTATAGAAGTTGTAACATTCAAACTGGCCAAAGGGGTCAGTGATGAGGAATTTTTGAAAACTGTGCCGGCATCCAGTGAATTTGTCCGTAATTTGCCGGGTTTTATTGCGCGCAGGCTTTCGAAGGGCGATAATGGCATCTGGCTCGAACATATTGAGTGGAAATCCCTTGATGATGCAAAAGCCGCCTCGCAGGCATTCATGCAGGAAGAAAGCCTGAAACCAATGATGCAGGCAATTGATGGATCGGGAGCCAGGGTGGGCCACAACCAGCTTTTGGTGTCAGTGGGGTAAATTGCGCAGAACCGACCGCCTTTTCGAAATCATGCAGATTTTTCGCAGCGGAAATCTCTGCCGCGGGCGCGAAATTGCCGAGCGGCTGGAGGTGTCCCTGCGAACCATCTACCGCGATATTGATACGCTTGTTGCCTCCGGTGTGCCAATCGAAGGGGAGCGTGGTGTCGGTTATATCTTGCGCGAGCCGATATTTCTGCCACCACTAACCCTGACTGTGGCCGAACTTGAGGCCTTGCATCTCGGCATGGAAATTGTCCGGCAAACGGCCGGACATCAAATGGCAGAAGCGGCACACAATCTGCTTATCAAGGTTGATGCGGTTCTGCCCAGCGACCGGCAGGGCCGCAATCACCTGGCCGATCTTTCGATTTATGCATCTGCCGCTGATAAAACACTTCCTCATCTTGCGGGGCTTAGAAGTGCAATCACCGGACGGCAGGTTGTTGAAATCGACTATATGTCACTCTCCGATGCATCAACGCGCAGGCGAATCCGACCCCTGCAATGTGAATATTGGGGGGATGTGTGGACCTGCACAGCGTGGTGTGAACTGCGAACCGGGTTCCGGGTTTTCCGTGTTGACTGCATTTCAAAATGCGCCATGACCGGCGAAACATTTCAAATTGAACCGGGCAGATCTTACGAAGATTACCTCTCCACACTCTGAACTTTAGACAGCAACAATGGAACCGGGACACATCGATGGAACCCTTTAAAAATGTATTCTCTCCGCAGCTGGTCACCGTGATTGCCGATCATTTGGCCAGGCACACTCCCGGTTTTGACCGGGAACAATTTGAAGAGCCAATACTGGCGCGACTGGAAAGCCTGGAATTTAAGGCCCGCGCCCAGTTAATTGCAGACCATTTGCAATTGGTGCTGCCGAT
>QIIJ01000604.1 GCA_003232595.1 Aurantimonadaceae bacterium
ATCCATTCGATATAGGGCGCTCCGGCAAATATCCACAAAAAGCAGGGCACAAATGTCACCCAGAGTGTAACAATCGCCGCCATCAGACCAAGCCAGAAACCGCCCTCTCGAAAGCCCGCGATAAAACCGACAAACTCTGTCACCAGGATAAGTGGCCCCGGTGTGGTTTCGGCCAGTCCCAGCCCGTCCATCATTTCGCCTGCGGTCAGCCAGCCAAAATCAACGACAACATCCTGCGCCATATAGGCAAGTACCGCATAGGCCCCGCCAAAAGTCACCACCGCCAGTTTGGAAAAGAACGCGCCGATTTCAGCCAGAATTGGCACGCCGGAAAACCGGTTGACCAGCAATACAGGCACCCACCAGATCGCCAGCCAGATGGCAATGGTTTTGATGGTTGAAGAAAGCGATGTGGTGCCGGGTTGTGCTTCAACAAATTCAGGCGCAGCCTTGCCTGCAATAAAAAACCCGGCAAGGGCAGCCGCAAAGACAATCAGCGGGAACGGCAGCGCCAGAAAAAATATCCCGACAAAGGCAAGCCCCGCTATCAGCCAGTAAACTCGGCCATTCAGGGCCTTTTTGGAGACCCGCAACAAAGCCTCAATAACGATGATCAACACCGTTGCCTTGATGCCAAGAAAAAGTGCTGCAACAAATCCTACATCGCCGTAGAGCGAATAGACAAGCGCCAGCGCCAGAACCACAATTGCCCCCGGCAAAACAAACAGCAATCCGGCAATCAGCCCGCCGATTGTTCCACGAATGCGCCATCCGGCGTAAGTCGCAAGCTGCATTGCCTCAGGGCCGGGCAACAACATGCAAAAACTCAGGGCACTGAGAAACTGCTTTTCACTAAGCCAGCCCTTTTCCTCCACCAGCACCTTGTGCATCAAAGAAATCTGCGCCGCCGGTCCGCCGAAAGACAACAATCCGATTTTGGCAAAGACGTTTAACGTTTCTTTGGCAGTTGGCTGCTTATGCACCATTTTTGGCCCCGCCTTGAAAACCAGGCCAGTCATGCTCTTCATTCACCGCATCCCGCGCCCACCGGTAAAACGCATCATAGAGGTCCATACCTGCTTCAAGCTGAGCGAGATCGTCACGGTACATCCGCGAAAGCCCCAGCGATGCTGCCATCAATCCGGCAGCCTGAGGGGCCAGATCATGGCGATTGGTATCTGCGCCTCGCACAATAGTTGCCAACCGTTTCAGTGGCTCAGTTTTCAGTTCAAATTCCTCTATCATTGTATCAAATGTACAAAAACCATCGCGATGACTCCAAAACACATCCTCTACATCAAATGGTGTTGCATCAAATTTATCTGCCACATTTAGAACCTGCGATGGCTCAACAAACAGGAACTGAGCAGCACGATCCACGAAACGGCGAATAAGCCACGGACACGCAATACGGTCAATCTTTGGTCGATGCCGCGTGACCCAAATTGAATGGTTTTGTGTACTCAAATTTGGTATCTTTTCATATGGCACCAGCGGATGGTGTGCATCCCGCCACGCCTGAATGCCACCGCCCAGATATTCCGCCGAAATGCCTTTCCCACGCAGGATAGCCGCTGCACCCTGACTAAGTTTGTGCCCTCTTTTACAAACCAAAACGGTCTTTTTCCCGGCAAGCTCAGGTGCAATATTGGCGATTTCATTGAATCGATATCTGAACGAGGACGGAATCAATCTTGCATCAAGTGTAAAGTCCTCATCAATACAAATATCAATTATGACCGGTGAATCGGGCAGGCCAATAAGGCGGGAAAGTTGTGATACAGTAATTTCAGTTGGAGACGGCACGGCGTCCTCCCTTCTTTGACATCGGGGTAAAAAGGACGCGATATTTGGGCTGACGCCTCACGGGGTAGTCGCAAACCCCCTGTTTATTGAATCGCAGGTTGGCAGTATCTTGTCAATATTAATGAATAATTCTGCTTGCCGGCAGCCCAATCTGTTTATTCTTCAACCCGATATTTTTTTGGTACAAAAAACACGTAATCCTGTTTGGATTTCTGAATATGGCAGGCAAAGCAATATTC
>QIIJ01000325.1 GCA_003232595.1 Aurantimonadaceae bacterium
ATCCAAAAGCAAAAACCTGATAGTGTTTTGCGACGAAAATCGCAAGTTTTCACCGCTTCTGGCTGCGGACCTGGTAACTGTATTATCTTCATCTATGGAGATTGCCGACTTTACCGGCAAGCGCATGAAATGCCTCGAATTGCTGGAACCGCGGGATACAGGATTTGACCGGGTTGTGATTATCGGACTTGGCGACATTGAAAAACTGGTCGAGCATGACTGGTTATCCCTTGGCGGCAGGGTATTCAAGGCTGCAAATGCATTTGGCAAAGCCGACATGGTGCTGGATTTGCCCGAGAACAAATCAGGTAGCCAGGTTACAGCTGAAAATGCAGCAGATTTTTCGGTCGGCGCGAAGCTCGCCGCCTATCGGTTTGATGCCTATATTTCAAAGGACAAAAAAGACAAGCCACCGCTTAAGCTGACCGTGCTTGTGAATAATCCGACAGCCGCGCGCAAGGCTTCGAAGAATGCAAACTGTGTTGCTGACGGCGTGCTGCTGGCCCGCGATCTGGTTAATGAACCGGCAAATGTTCTCACACCCAAAGAATTTGCCAGTCGTGCCCGCGCGCTCTCCAGACTTGGTGTCGAAGTCAAAATTCTTGATGAAAAGCAGATGAAGAAACTTGGCATGCGGGCACTTCTGGGTGTCGGTGAAGGCTCACAACACGCTTCCTTCATGGCCGTTATGCAATGGCATGGTGGCCGGAAAAAAGACCAGCCGATTGCCTTTGTCGGCAAGGGAGTGACCTTCGACAATGGTGGCGTTTCGATGAAATCACCGGCTGGCATGGAGGATATGAAAGGCGATATGGGGGGTGCAGCTGCCGTTACCGGGCTGATGCATGCGCTTGCCGCCCGCAAGGCCAAAGCCAATGTGGTGGGCATTATCGGACTTGTGGAAAATGCCGTGGACGGCAAGGCCCAGCGGCCGGGCGACATTGTGCGCGCCATGTCCGGCAAAACCATTGAAATCCTCAACACCGACGCTGAAGGACGGCTGGTGCTGGCAGATGCGCTTTGGTATTGTCAGGAGCGTTTTAAACCGCAATTCATGATCAATCTTGCAACGCTCACCGGTGCCATTCTGGTAGCCCTCGGCCACCACCATGCGGGTTTGTTTTCCAACAATGATGAACTGGCGGCAAACCTTTTTAATGCCGGCCAGGCGACCAGCGAGAAAGTCTGGCGCATGCCGCTTGGCGATGCTTATGACAAGTTGCTCCAGTCCAAAAATGCAGACATGAAAAATATCGGCGGGCGAATGGCCGGGTCAATTACAGCAGCTCAATTCCTGCAGAAATTTGTCAATGATACACCCTGGGCCCATCTCGATATTGCCGGAACAGCAATGGGTTCCGAACAAACCGCCATCAACCGCTCCTGGGCCTCCGGTTTTGGCGTTCGCCTGCTCGACCGGCTGGTGAGGGATAACTATGAGGGGTGATATGCCTCTCTTCCCGAGCCTTCCGAAGACACCCCACTTAAGCGATGTATTCAAAGCATTCCCCGACAATGTGCAGCCGATTTTGGAATATCATCAATTGCTGTTACGTGGTGAAAGCCCGCTTTCGGTCGGCGAGCGTGAATTGATTGCAGCCTTTGTTTCCGGGCTTAATGCCTGCACATTCTGCTTCGGTTCCCACAAAATTATTGCCTCTCGTTTTGGTATTGAGGAGACGTTGATTGATGCGCTTTTGGTTGATGTCGATACTGCACCGGTTGATGAAAAACTGAAGCCTGTCCTTCATTATGTTGCAAAGTTGACCCGCCTGCCGGCCCGGTTGGTGGAGGCGGATGCCCAGGCTGTATTTAATGCCGGGTGGAGCGAACGGGCCCTGTATGATGCGGTACAGGTCTGCGCTATTTTCAACTTCATGAACCGGATCATCGAAGGCACCGGCGTGACATTTGACTATGCCGACAACCCTGAATCCGCCCAGGAGTTGCGCTCACGTGAGGAACATTCCTACACAGGATTCGGCAAGCGCATTGGCGTTGGTGCCAAATAGGAGCAGTTGTCCATAAGCAATTATGATCCGGGGTAATGCTCTGAAATCGCGCGGAAAATGGCAATGTTTTCTTCCTTGATGGCGCGGCCATCTTCTTCATCAGCCCGGAAATTACGATTGGCTGCAGTTTTCACCACTACGATTTCCGCCTTCGGGTTGATGTAGACATACTGGCCATAAATTCCCACGGCAAAATACTCCTCGTCTTCGGCGGGTGGCATCCACCACTGATAGCCATATTGCAGAACATCTTCATCATCTGAAGAAGGTGGTGCACTGACTCTGGTTGATTCCGCCACCCAGTCGGCTGGCACAATCTGTTCGCCGTTCCACTTGCCATTGTTGAGAAACAGCTGCCCGAAGCGGG
>QIIJ01000507.1 GCA_003232595.1 Aurantimonadaceae bacterium
GCAGAAATAGCCAGACCGTAGGGTTGATTACCTGCTGTTTCCTGAGCAATTGCTGACATTTGAACACTTGCCAATGTTGTAATTGCCAATGTTGTAATTGCCAGTGGTGTTGCCGATGCTTTCAGCAAAGTTCTGCGATTAAGTTCCATTTCACTGTCCTTTTTGAGCTTCATCAATCAGTACGGTTTTCAGGTGCCGAATGCTCCAACCGACATCCCCCAAGATGACATATCGATATGTGTATTTTTGCCCAATGTTGTCCGAGTATCAAGCACCCGCGCGCAAGCGTTCGGTTGAAACAGAATCCATCAGGTCAATCCTGTCAACCCATCTGGGATATACGGGTTTAGAGGAAAATTTAGCTCGACTCGATTCGATATTGACACCTGTCAGCAATTCATTCACTTGTTAAAACTGTATACAGTTTTCTGGTTAGGATTTAAAAATAGGATGCAAAACAGAAAATGATCCGTCGCTGTGGCGAGAAAATTAATTAGGGAAGGTAGAATGAGGTTGCTATCAAAGTGTGTCGGTCTACCCGCAAGTCTAGCCAATGCATGAGGAAAACCAAGATAAGGCGCTAAATGGTTTCTCGAATGCTTATGAACGAATTCGTCGGGCCATTCTAAACGGGGAATTACCGCCGAATTCACGCATGTCCCAGGTAAAAATCGCGGGGCATTTCAGGCTGAGCAGGACACCGGTCAGGGAAGCGTTGCGGATGATCCAGCGGGAGGGCCTGATTACCGCGGAACTCGGTCGTCAGGTGGTGATTGCTTCAACTTCGGTGGCGGACCTTGATGAGCTTTATGCGCTGCGGATCAATCTGGACACCACTACCGCGCGAATGACGGTGCCGCTGCTTGATGATCAGGACTTGGCCGAACTGCGGCAATGCCTGGCCACGATGGATTCATTTGAGGATCTGGGCAGCTTTGAGCAATTCGATCAGGCCCACCAGCAATTCCATTTGATCATCATCCGAGCCGCGGGTGCGCGGCACGTCAATCATTCAACTCTACTGAACGAACACGCCGAACGGTATCGGCGGCTTTATCTGTCACAACCTGCATCCTGGGAGCAGGGACGCACCGAGCATCACGCGATTCTCGCGGCATGCGAAGCCCGTGATGGCGACCTTGTTGCACGATTATTGGCCGAGCATTTCGCAAAAATCGCGCTTACCCTGGTTGCGCAGATCGATTCAACATTTGAGCCCTGGCTGGTGCGCGCCGCCATTCGCAGCGCCCTGCAGTTCCCGGTAAAATCGGCGGACGCTAACCCGCACAAAACCCACCCGACCAAACGCCAAGACAACAATGGAGACCTGTCATGAACCCGATTAACAACCTGCTGGTTTTTTGTTCCACGCCCGATGTGATCGCCGATAATTTTATGGTTCCGGTGCTGATGGAAACCGTCGAGCGCCTGCCCGCACGGGCAAAAGAGCTGGGCTTTGACGGTCTGGAATTCCTGCCCAATCCCAATGACATCGCCGATGCCACCGCCCTGCTGACAGCGGCTGAACAGGCCGGGGCAAATATCGGCGTCATCAATACTGGCCGCTTCGCGCCCGCCGACTATGCGATCCTGCATGCCGACCCAGATCGCCGCCGCGTATCCATCGACATTTTCAAAAAGTATATTGATCTGGCGGGCATCGTGGGTGCGCGTATTGGTCTTGGGCTGGCCCGGGGCAACTCTGAAACCGCAGCGCCCGAGGCGGACCTGCCCCCGATCATGCGTGATGTGTTTGGCGAGATTGCCGAGCATGCGGCGGCGGCGGGAACGTTTGTGATGCTGGAGCCGTCCGACCCCGGTTATGTCGCTGTGGTGCGCCGGGTGAAAGAGGCCGCCGATCAGGTCGCGGCGATCAACAGCCCCGGGTTTTCTATGATGCTGGACACCTATCAGCTGGATCAGGTTGAGGATTCGATCGAGGAAGGGTTTGAGCACGCCAAGGGGCTTGCCACCCACATCCACCTCTACGATCACAAACACTGGCCTCCGGGCGTGCGCTCGGCTGAACATTGTCTGGA
>QIIJ01000110.1 GCA_003232595.1 Aurantimonadaceae bacterium
GCAGGACAGCGCTGCCAAGGGCTTTGTCACCGCAATTGCCAAGGGCGATCAGAACATTGCGTATGAAACGGTCACGCCCGGTGCGTTTGATAGGGCTGGCGGAGAAGTGTTTTCTGAAGGCCGCATCGTCGAGTTTGGATAGTTCCTCAAGCGACGGCTCAATCAAGTCCTTGCGCGCAATCAGTTTTGCTTCACTGGCTGTCCGGGCAAATTTGTTCCAGGGGCAGGCAGCAAGGCAATCGTCGCAGCCATAGATGCGGTTACCCACCGGTTTTCGAAATTCAACCGGAATGGGGCCTTTGTGCTCAATGGTCAGATAGGAAATGCAGCGCCGCGCGTCGATCTGATAGGGTGCCGGAAAGGCATTTGTCGGGCACACGGTCAAACAGGCATCGCATGAGCCGCAGTGATCACCTTCAACTTCATCCTCCGGCAACCGGGTGGTGGTAAATATGCTGCCCAGAAAGAACCATGAACCAAGTTCACGCGAAACCAGATTGGTGTGTTTTCCCTGCCAGCCGAGACCGGCAGCCTCGGCCAGTGGCTTTTCCATAACCGGAGCCGTATCGACAAACACCTTGACATCGCATTCCCCGCGCGCGGCCAATTTGCCTGCCAGTGTTTTGAGCTTGCCCCGGACCACATCATGGTAGTCGCGATGCTGGGCATAGACTGAAATTGCCGCCCTGTTTTTTTTGCCAATGACGGCCATGGGGTCATGGGAAGGTGAATAGTTCATTGCCAGCAATATGATCGATTTTGTCTTCTGCCACAGATTCAGCGGATTGCTGCGCCGCTCAAACGTTTCTGCCATCCATTCCATAGTGCCGTGGTGGCCCTGTTTGAGATATTGCGCCAGATGCTTTTGCGCCGCCGGAATTGTTGATGGGTTTGTTATGCGGCAATCGCTGAACCCAAGGGCCAATGCTTCATCCTGCAACCAGGATTTCAATTTGTCCGGGCTTTTGATTATCCGGGTCAAAAGTCCAGATCGACGTAGTGTGAGGCGGGTGCAAGGCCGCGCACTTTGTCACCCAGCAATGGCCGAAAAGACGGACGTGATTTTATTCGCGCATACCAGTCCTTGAGTGCTGCATCCTCCTCCCAGGGCACCTCGCCAAGATAGTCCAGCACCGAAAGCGATGCGGCTGCCGCAAGATCGGCATAGGTGAGCATATCACCTGCGAGCCAGCTTCTGGTAGCAGCAAGCCAACTGAAATATTTCATATGGAACTTTATGTTGGCACGTGCCGCCCGAATGGCTTTTGAATCCGGCGACCCGCCACCCTGTTCAGCGGTCATTTGGCGTTTATATACCCGTTCCTGTACCAGATAGCGGGTTACCTCGTTTTCAAACTTATCCAGTGCCCAGTTGGCAATACGTCGTGCTTCGGCCCGCTCATACGGGTTTTCAGGCAACAGCCGGCGTTCCCGTTTCAATACGCCACGGGTTTCATCCAGAAATTCACATATTGTCACACCGCCAACCAGTGGTGGATGATCTGCGTCGACCAGTACCGGTAAAGTGGCGGCTGGATTAAGCGCCAGAAATTCTTCCCGCCGCTGCCAGACCTGTTCTTCGACAAACTCGGCTGTGTCATCATATTCTGCCAGAACCAGTCTTACAAACCGTGAAGCGGCGGACATTGGGTGATGATAAAGAACCAGCATGTTTGTGCCTGTAAAAGTTACGCAATCATTTGCATTTATGCCAAATCTCTATAGGTGGGCATCAGGCAAATCACAAGTGCTGGATTGATCACAGCACTGACATTCCCCTTGTCGGTAATGAACGGCTACACCAGAAAGCAAGATGAAATGAAGTCTCATGAGCATTGAGCAGATTATTGTTCTGGCGGTTGTTCAGGGGCTGACCGAGTTTCTTCCCATTTCCTCATCCGGGCATCTGATTTTGATCCCGGCTTTTACCGGCTGGCCCGATCAGGGCATAGTCACAGATGTCATGGTTCATGTGGGTTCGTTGTTTGCGATACTGGCCTATTTCTGGCGCGATGTTATCCGGCTTGTTACCGGTATG
>QIIJ01000643.1 GCA_003232595.1 Aurantimonadaceae bacterium
GCGAACCACATGATGATATCGGCAACTGCAATTCCCCAGTAGAGCGGCTGTGCCCAGAACGGTTTTGAGGCTACCTTTACTAGTAGTGAGACACTGGGTGCCGTCAAAAATACCAGGCCATAAAGATGAGCCGCCGCGATTGACACCAGCAAAGCGGTAAAGAAAACCACCAGCACTACAGATGCCGCAAACAGGATCGAGCGTATCGGCGTTCCAGGCTCTGCCAGTGGCAACAGGTTGTTGGCCAGTGCCGCCACAACAACCAGGCCGCAACCAATTGAAAACACAATCAGGCTGAATGGCTGAAAGATCATGAAAAGCGCAAGAATCCCAAGCCCAATGATTAAGAACTCAAGGCGCAACGCGCCGGAAAGAGAGAGTTTTTTGTTATTTGACATAGCCATTACCAAACCGCCTTTCCCTGCTCATTAAACAGTTGGGTTTGTCCAGTATCAGGAACAAGGTGCAACACATCGCCAATTTGCACACGGCGTTCGCGGGGCACCACAACACGAATTTCCGTATCGGATTTGTTTCGTGCATGAATGAGGGTTTCAGCGCCCATCGGTTCGATAATTTCGGAACTGACGGTAATAGAGTTGGCGCCTGTCTCTGATTGAAGTGAAAAGGCCCTTGGACGAATGCCAAGCGTCACCTCTTGTGAAGCGACCGCAGATGCCGCCTCACCAAGATTCAGTTTCAGTAACTCACCGTCAAGCATTAACGCCGCATCCTGCCCGGTAGTATCTGTAAGTCTGGCTTCCAACAGATTCATTTGTGGCGTTCCAATGAAACTCGCAACGAACACATTTGCAGGCTTTGCAAACACTTCATGAGGGGTGCCGATTTGTTCGATCACACCATCACGCATGATTGTAATCCGGTCAGCCATTGTCAGCGCCTCAAGCTGGTCGTGGGTGACAATTACAGTTGGTTTCGACAGGCCAAGAAGGACCTCCTTGATCTGGGCCCGCATCGATTCGCGCAATTCCACGTCAAGGCGGGAGAGTGGTTCATCAAAAAGGAAACAACTGGGTTCGCGAATGATCGCACGGGCTACGGCGACCCGCTGTTTTTCACCTTCTGCAATTTCAGAAGGCGTTCGATCAAGAATATCGGTCAGTTGCAAAATTTCTGCTGCATCCGCAACCCGGGCCTGCCGTTTGGATTTCGAAAGATTTTCCGCATAGAGCGGGAACGTCAAATTCTGCTCGACTGTCAGCGACGGATACAGAGCATAGAACTGAAACACCATGGCAACATTGCGTTGTTCCGGCGTCAATTTTGTTACGTTGCGTTCGGCGAAAAAAACTTCGCCGGCGCTTGGCGTTTCAAGGCCCGCAATCATGCGCAACATAGTGGTTTTTCCGCAACCGGACGGGCCGAGCAGGCAGACGACTTCGCCCGCATCGACGCGCAAATCAACATCCCGGACCGCGGTGAACTGCCCGAAGTTTTTGGTTACATTGCGAAGTTCAATTGTCATTTTTAGCGTTTTACCGTCCCGAATGTTACGCCGCGCAGCAACTGGTTTTGCAGGAAAAACGTGACAAGGAAAACTGGAATCAGGAACAGTGTCTCAATTGCCGCCAAAAGCCCCCACCGCACACCAATGTCGCCGCCGATTGTCTGGGACATGGCAACGGGAACCGTGCGGGTTTCAACCCCCGTCAATAGAAGCGCAAAGAGGAATTCATTCCAGGTAAGGATCAGGCCAAAAACGGCTGTAGCCGCCAGTCCTGCCACGACCTGCGGCAGGCAAATCTTGAAAAATACCCGTCGGTCGGAAGACCCGTCTATTCGTGCCGCGTCCTCCACATCGCGGGATAACTCATCAAAAAAGCTTTTCATCATCCAGATTGTAAAGGGCAGGTTGAAGGCCGTATAAAGCAGAATAATACCGGTATAGGTACCGGCCAGGCCGGTAACACGGAACATCAACATGACCGGAATGATAACCACAATAGCGGGCAGCATCCGCGTGGTCAGGATAATGAAAAGATAAGTGTCGTTGCCCCTCAACGGATAGCGGGAAAA
>QIIJ01000202.1 GCA_003232595.1 Aurantimonadaceae bacterium
TTCATGGACGCAACGGCAAAATGGCGCACTGATCTCTACGCAACCAGAGGCACCTTGATGACCCACAAGGAAAGCATCGCTTTAATTGCCGCTTCGGGGGCAAAGTTCATCCCTGAACTTAAAGCACCGGAGGTGGAAATGCCCTATGAGGGCACGTTCTCCCAGACCGACTATGTTGACAAGCTTGTGGGTGAATATACATCCGCAGGCATAGACCCGGCCAATGTATTTATCCAGTCGTTTAATCTGCAAGACATTTTGTATCTCATAAAGGCTCATCCTGAATTTGGAAAACAGGCGACCTGGCTGGATGCGCGCTATCGCTCGGACGGATTCAATCCCGGCAACCCCGATACTTTCGAGCCGAGCATGGAGGCATTGGTCAAAGACGGTGTCAAAATCATTGCCCCGCCCATGTGGGTGCTGGTGACCAATGATGGCAACGGCAATCTGTTGCCTTCGGCCTATGCAAAGGCCGCAAAAAATGCCGGTCTTGAGATCATCACCTGGACACTGGAACGTTCCGGACTGCTGAAAAGCGGTGGTGGCTGGTATTTCCAGACCTCGGGAAGCGCGGTTAACAATGATGGCGACACGTTCAAAATGCTTGATGTGCTGGCGAAAGATGTGGGTGTCAAAGGTGTTTTTTCCGACTGGCCCGCAACCACAACATTTTATGCCAATTGCATGGGACTGTAGTTAAAGTGTCGGAAAATTACACCGGCCCTGCGCTTTGTGCTCTTGATGCTCACATAGTTGTCGGGATGCTCAAGGCGCGGGAAATTTCACCCGGTGAACTGCTGGATGCCGCTTTTGCGCGAATTGGCGAGGTTGAGCCGAAAGTCAATGCGCTGCCAACACTTTGTGAGGAACGGGCGCGAGGCTCACTTGCCGGGCTTGAAATTCAGGATGGCAAATCCAGCCCCGGCTGGCTGGCCGGGCTGCCGCTGGCAATCAAGGACTTAACTGCAGTTTCCGGCGTACGTTCAACCTGGGGAACGAGGGCGCTTAAGGATTTTGTTCCTGACTACAGTGATCCGATTGTCAAACGCATCGAAGCGCGTGGCGGGGTGGTTGTGGCCAAATCCAACTCGCCTGAATTGGGGGCCGGTGGCAATACATTCAACGAAGTATTCGGCATGACCCGCAATCCCTGGGACATCTCCAAAAACGCTGGTGGTTCCTCGGGCGGGGCAGCTGTTTCTCTGGCAACCGGTGAAGTCTGGCTTGCCCACGGATCAGATCTTGCAGGTTCGCTTAGAACACCTGCCGCCTATTGTGGCGTTGTGGGTTTGAGGCCCAGCCCGGGGCGTTGTTGTGGCGGGCCTGCCGACCTTGCATTCAGCACCGAGGGTGTTCAGGGGCCGATGGCGCGCAATGTTCTGGATTGTGCGCTGTTTCTGGATGCCATGTCGGGGTTTAACCCTGCACTCCCTCTCAGCATTGATGCTCCTGAGAAATCATTCCAAAAAATTGTGTTGCAGGCGCAAGATAAATACCGAATTGCCTGGTCACCGGACCTGAACGGGTTTTCTCCGGTTGAAAAATCGATGGTTGCCAATCTCGAGAGGGCATTGAAGAAAGTTGCCTCAACCGGAAGCACGGTGATTGAAGACTGTCCGCAATTACCTGAGCTTTTTGAAACCTATATCACCCTGCGCGCCATGTTCTGGGCAGCCCTTCCCGGGCGAATGCCAAAGGAGGTGCAAGCCGGTTTCAAGCGAACCTTGCGCGAGAATATTGAGCTTGGTCGGCAATTGACCACCGATCAAATCTACGATGCCCAGCGTAATCGCTCGAAAATATTCACCAATATGCATGAATTTCTGCAGGATTTTGATGTGCTGGCCTGCCCGGTGGTCGGTCTTGATCCTGGACCGGTGGAAGAAGAATATCCAACTATTGTCGACGGGAAGCCGGTCAGGGATTATGTCGACTGGCTGCGGTTTTCGTTTCTTTCCACCACCACCAGCCTGCCATCAATTTCGCTTCCGGTTGGCGTGAATGCGCAGGGCATGCCCTTCG
>QIIJ01000201.1 GCA_003232595.1 Aurantimonadaceae bacterium
CAGGCTGCGAAAAGCAGCCCGGCGTAAACACGCCGCCTCCGCGGAGGCCGGGGCAAAGCCCCAAATGGCCGTGAGCGAAAGAAAATGAAGCAAACCTGTCAATAGATGATTTGCTCTATTATGATCCGATCAAGGAAATTGAAATGCACACAGAAACCGTTGTAAATGAAATACTGATCCGGGCAAAAGGCACAAATCGGCTTATCATCGCCATTTGCGGCCCGCCAGGTGCCGGGAAATCCACACTTGCGGATTCTATTGCAGAAACCCTGACCAAAACCGGAAGCACCGCCGAAGTTCTGCCGATGGACGGATTTCATTTCGATGATGTCATTCTTGAAGCACACGGGTGGCGGGCACGAAAGGGTGCGCCCCATACTTTCGACGCGAACGGATTTTTCCACACGCTTTCCCGGATAAGAGATCAAAAGGAAGACGTGTGTGTACCGGTGTTCGACCGCTCGCTGGAACTTTCTCGCGCCGGCGCAAGAATAATTGAACAATCCTGCCCGATTATCATTGTCGAGGGTAACTATCTGTTGCTCGAAGAAAAGCCCTGGTCTCAACTAAATCCGCTGTTTGATTTCACCGTTTTTCTTGATGTAAGCCTTCAGGAACTGGAAAGCCGTTCAATCAGCCGCTGGTTGCACTACGGTTTTACCCGACAAGAGGCACAAAAAAGAGCACAATCAAATGACCTGCCCAATACACGCTATGTCATCGACAACTCGGCTGAGGCCGATATGGTGCTGAAAAACCAGTAGGTCTGTCCAGATGAACAAGCACATTCTCACCCTCAATGCCGGTTCGGCCACCATCAAGTTTGCAGTGTTTGCCTGTGGTGACAAGCCGGATTGTCTTACCAGCGGGCTGGTAGAAGGCATTACAGACCGATTGCGCCTTACGGTTGACAATCAGACCATTGAGGTGCCCCAACCGGAGCGCAATGCGCAGGCTGACCACAGGGCTGCCTTGGAAATGATTCTTGTGTATTTGCAGGCCAATCACCGGAAAAACCTTGATATTGTCGCGGTTGGTCACCGCATCGTTCACGGCGGCATCAATTTTGACAAACCCGCGCTACTGGATGATGAAACAATCAAGGAACTCACCAAACTCGCTCCTTTCGCACCCCTGCACCAGATGCATAATCTTGCGGGCGTTGCTGCCTCACAAACGGCCTTTCCCGATGCCCTTCAATATGGCTGCTTTGATACGGCCTTTCACCGCGCCAGCCCCCACCTTAATCACGTCTTCGCCCTGCCACGCAGTTTTTACGATGAAGGCGTGCGCCGCTACGGTTTTCATGGCCTGTCCTATGAGCATATCCGCCAGGAACTTGGCGAAAAATGCGCGGGCAAACGCGTTGTGATCGCCCATCTCGGCAACGGGGCATCCCTATGCGCCTTAATGGATGGTCAGCCGGTTGATACCACCATGGGCTTTTCCCCGCTTGATGGCTTGCCGATGGGCACCAGATGCGGCCGGATTGATCCCGGTGTTCTGCTCTACATGATGCAACAGCAAAAGATGACATCAGATGATATCCAGCACCTGCTCTATCATGAATCCGGCCTCAAGGGGCTTTCGGGCATTTCCGGCGATATGCGGGCGCTGCTCGCTTCAGACCAACCCGCCGCAAAACTGGCCGTTGATTATTTCACCCACCACACAAGGCGCGAGATCGCTGCCATGGCCGCTTCACTATCCGGCCTCGACATGCTCATATTCACAGGCGGCATCGGCGAAAACGCCTGGCAGGTAAGCGAAGATATCTGCAAAAAATTGCAATGGCTGGGGGTCGACCTGGATGAAGAAACAAACCGGAAAGGTGCAGAACGGATATCAAGCCAGAACAGCAAGGTTGAAGTCCTGGTCATTCCCGCCAACGAGGAACTGACAATTGCCCGCGCCGCAAAGAAGTTTGTTTAATAAAATTACCCGGTAAACCGCGCATCCAGCCAATCCGCATAATCTGCCATCACCTCGTCCCGGTTAATCTCGTTAAGGCTTTCATGTCGGGTATCGGGCAAAATGTTTAAAGTCACATCGCTCAATCCCGCCGCGCGCAATCGGGGTGCAATGGCTTCGACCGCCTTGCCGTGTTCTGAAATCGGGTCTTTGCTACCCCCTTGCAGGTGTACGGCCAGTTCCTTCGGCAGGTTTTTCAGATTTGCATCATCTGCATTGAAATAAACCCCCTCAAGCACATCAAGCCACAGGCCGATTGAGATCGGAATGCCGCAAAGCGGGTCGGTGACATATTTGTCCACCTCCGCCTCATCGCGCGAAAGACAATCAAAATCCGTACGATTGGGTTTGAACTCCGCATTCCACGCGCCAAAGGTCAGTTTGTGGGTAATGTGGCTGATGGCATCGGAACCTTTGAACATCCGTTCAATTTTCAGGATTATCTTGCCGACCGCAGGAAGCGCACCGGTTGAAAATCCGGCATTCCAGCAGCTAAGCCCCTCAATCGTATTCCCATGGCGAAGCGCGTAGGAA
>QIIJ01000010.1 GCA_003232595.1 Aurantimonadaceae bacterium
CCGGAAATGGTAATGATGGAAAAGGCCAAAAACTTCCCGTCATTGCAGGAAGAACTGATCAACACCAAAAAACACCTGCGCGCCTACGGCCCCCATGCTTTTGGCTGGAAAATCAGCGATTTGAGCAAACAAGGCGTGGTCGGTAACGCAGCCACAGCCACCCCGGAAAAAGGCATTGCTCTGATTGAGCGGGCGGTAAAGGGAATTGTCGAACTGATTATTGAAGTTGATGCGACCGAAACCGGTTCACTGTTCGACTTAAAATCAAAACAGGACCGGCCATAGCTGTACCGGGTGCTGACCCAATTCTTTTTGGGGAACTAAACATTGCCCGCCTGATCCAAATCAACTAACTGACTTGGATGCGCCCGAATACCAAACCCATTTCAACCAATGAATTGATAGTCCTGCTTGCCATGATGATTTCCATTGTGGCACTATCGACAGATATTATGCTGGCTGCGCTGGACATCATGGGGCGGGATCTTGGTGTCGCCAATCTCAATGATACACAGTTTATAATATCATTCCTGTTTTTGGGCTTTGCCGCAGGACAGGTGGTTGCAGGCCCGGTATCAGACAGTTTTGGACGAAAACCTGTTATCTATATAGGCTATGCGATATTTATTTTCGGCTGTATTCTTTCCATTTTCGCTACAAATTACGCGATTATGCTTGTTGGCCGTATTTTGCAGGGTTTGGGTGCCGCCTGCCCGCGAATCGTATCAATTGCATTGATACGCGATGGTTATGAGGGCCGTGCCATGGCCCGCATCATGTCGATTGTCATGGCAGTTTTCATTGTTGTACCAGCTGTGGCACCCGCGATAGGTCAGGGCATAACCGCATTCTATAACTGGCGCGCCATGTTTACTTTTCTGATGATTATGGCGGTCATATCAGTAACCTGGTTTGCGCTGCGCCAACCGGAAACCCTTGCTGTGGATCAAAGGCGCAAATTTTCCCTGTCAAATACCTGGTCGGGCATTGTTGAAGCATGCCAATATCGACGGGCCATTGGTTATACCGTTGCCGCCGGTCTGATTTTTGGAGCCTTCCTGGGTTATCTGAGTTCGGCACAGCAGATATTCCAAATCAGTTATACAACGGGAAATTACTTTCCGCTGTATTTTGGCGCAGCTTCACTGGCAATCGGGGCATCTTCAATCCTCAACTCCAGGCTCGTTATGCGGTTTGGCATGCGTCTTTTGACCCACCGTGCGTTGATCGGCACAACGGTCATGTCTACCATTTTTCTAATTCTGGTGGTGACGTTCGACGGAGTCCCCCCATTTTGGTCTTTCATGCTCTGGTTGCTCGCCAACTTTTTTTGTATGGGCATCATGTTTGGCAATTTCAATGCATTGGCGATGGAGCCACTGGGCCATATGGCAGGTCTCGGTGCTGCCTTTGTTGGTTCGCTTTCCACCTTTATTTCGCTGCCGCTTGCCTGGCTTGTCGGCAGCAGTTTTGATGGTGGCGTGACCCCGCTTGTCGGTGGATTCGCCTTCTTTGGTTTCTGTTCGCTGGTTGTCATGTATTGGACAGAACGAGGATCATTGAGATAACAATCCGGTGTAGGACTACCAAAGTGGCTAACCGGATTTTGCTGAATGTGTTTTAAATACCCGGATATAAACAAACAGGCGACCAACACATGACAAAGCCTATTCCCGTCACCGTTCTCACCGGCTATCTTGGTTCCGGCAAAACGACCCTCCTCAATCGCATCTTGTCCGAAGACCATGGCAAAAAATATGCGGTTATTGTCAATGAATTTGGCGAGATTGGCATTGATAATGACCTGATTGTCTCTTCGGATGAAGAAATCTACGAGATGAATAATGGCTGCGTGTGCTGCACGGTGCGGGGTGATCTTATCCGGGTGATCGGCAATCTGATGAAGCGGCGCGGGCGGTTTGATGCGGTACTGGTCGAAACAACAGGCCTCGCCGATCCCGCTCCCGTGGCGCAGACCTTTTTCATGGACGATGATGTGCGGGCATGGGCAAAGCTGCCGATGCCAAACATCTGCTTTTGCGGCTGAAGGATGCCCCGGAGGCCGAAGACCAGATTGCCTTCGCCGATGCAATTTTGCTCAACAAGGTCGACCTTGTCACAGCGGAAGAACTGGCCGAAGTTGAGAGCGCCATTCGCACCATCAATCCGCGCGCTGTCATTCACCGCACCGAACGGGCGGAAATTGATCTTGCAAAAGTACTCGACATTGCGCGCATTCTGCAAAACGACCCGGATTTTCTTGGGCCCGAAAAGCATCACCATCATGATCATGACTGTAGCCCCGATTGCGATCACGAAGATCACGACCACCACAAAGAAAGCCCCCACGACACAACGATTACCAGCGTTTCGCTGCGTGGCGGGCCACTCAATTCGGACCTGTTCTTTCTCTGGATCAACAAGATCACCCAGATCGACGGGCCGGACATCCTGCGCCTTAAGGGTATTGTCGCATTTGACAATGACCCGGACCGCTATGTGGTTCAGGGCATTCACATGATTGTTGAGGGCGACCACCAGCGGGCATGGCGCGATGATGAAAAGCGTGAAAGCCGGATCGTATTTATTGGCCGTAATCTTGACCACGAAAAACTCACCCGCACATTCAGGGCCTGCGAAGCCTGATGCCGAAGGTTGAGGAGTATTCACTCAATTCGTGGGTGGAGTTTGCCGGTTTTGTCG
>QIIJ01000470.1 GCA_003232595.1 Aurantimonadaceae bacterium
CGGATCGGTTCGACTGATCACCTTGCCCCTTCGAATGACAAACAATCGCGCCGGTTTCAGTCTTATGGCATCCATCTTGTCCTTAGCCTGTAATATTACCAGATCGGCGGTGCAGCCTTTTTCAAGCCCATAATCTTCAAGCCCCATGACTTTGGCCGAATTGATGGTTACTGCGTCAAACATCGCCTTCATTTCACCCACACCGGTCATCTGGCCCACATGCACCGCCATATGGGCCACCTCCAGCATGTCGTGGCTGCCGAGTGAGTACCAGGGGTCCATTACACAATCATGGCCAAGCGCCACATTAATCCCCATTGCCACCATTTCCTTCACCCGCGTCATGCCGCGACGTTTGGGATAGGTATCGTGGCGGCCCTGCAATGTAATGTTGATCAGCGGGTTGGGAATGGCGGTGATCTCCGCTTCGCTGATCAGGGGCAGCAGTTTGGAAACATAATAATTGTCCATTGAATGCATTGAGGTCAGGTGCGAACCCGCAACCCGCCCCTGCAATCCCAGCCGTATGGTTTCGGCGGCAAGTGTTTCGATATGGCGCGACATCGGATCATCGGTCTCATCGCAATGCATGTCGACCATCAGTCCGCGCTTTTCTGCGACCTCGCAAAGAGCTTTCACCGAGCGTGCGCCATCCTCCATGGTGCGCTCAAAATGGGGAATGCCGCCAACCACATCGACGCCCAGATCAAGCGCTCGGGCAAGATTTTCGGCCGCACCTTTGGCGCGGAAATAACCGTCCTGTGGAAAGGCCACCAATTGCAGATCAATCCACGGGGCAATCTCCTTTTTAACCTCCAAAAGTGCCTCAACCGCCATCAGGCTGTCATTGCTCGTATCCACATGGCTGCGAATGGCCAGCGTACCTTTGGCAATTGACCAGCGGGCCAGCGCATGGGCGCGTTTTTTCAGCGCCTCAATGGTCAGATGCGGCCGTAATTCACCCCAAAGCGCAATTCCCTCAAGCAGGGTCCCGCTCTCGTTCAGCCGCGGCATGCCAAGGCTGAGGGTTGAATCCATATGGAAATGCGGATCAATAAATGGCGGGGTTGCGAGGTTGCCACCTGCGTTTATGGTTTCGACTGCATCACCTTCGATCAGGTCGGCGATTTCGACAATTCTGCCGCCGCGAATGCCAATATCCGAGGGCTTTTCCGTAGTGGCAAGAGTTGCGTTTTTAATCAGCAAATCGAGCATGGTTTCCTCCCTTACACCCGCTCGCCGCGCCGAAATGGTACCAGCAAGGCATGGGGATATTTTGCCTTGCGGGCCATGATGATCATCGCCACGATGGATAATATATAGGGCAACATCAGGTAGAACTGATAGGGTATTATCTGAGCGCCTGCCACCTGTTGGGCGCGCACCTGAAATGCTTCAAGGCCAGCAAACAGAAGGGCACCCATCAGCGCCTTGCCCGGTCGCCATGAGGCAAAAATCACCAGCGCCACGCAAATCCAGCCGCGCCCGTTGATCATGCCGAAGAAAAACGCATCAAAGGCCGACATGGTGATGAACGCCCCGCCGACCGCCATAAATGCACTGCCAACGACAACCGCGCCGGTGCGGATCATCAATACATTGATACCCTGCGCCTCAACCGCAACCGGATTTTCACCAGCCATGCGCACCGCAAGGCCCACCGGAGTGCGTTGCAACACATACCAAACAACAGGCACACTAAGGAACGCCAAATAGGTCATTGGAGTTTGCGAAAACAACGCCTCCCCGATCAGTGGCAATTCTGAAAGATATGGGACTTCATAGACCTGAAAGGGAACGATTTTTGGCGGGGTGGTCGCAGACGGCAGCAACATACGGTAGACAAAATAGGAGAGCGAGGAGCCAAACAGGGTTATTCCAATACCCGTGACATGCTGGGACAACCCCAGATAGACCGTGAAAATGGCATGGAGAAAGCCGAATATTCCACCGACAATGGCAGCAAACATCACCCCGGTCCAAAGATCGCCGCCCTGATAGACCCACATCCA
>QIIJ01000426.1 GCA_003232595.1 Aurantimonadaceae bacterium
ACAGGCCGCGAAGATTCCACTCGCCGCTGTACCGGCGGACTTATCTGCCCGGCGCAGGCGGTGGAAAAACTGAAACATTTTGTTGCCCGCAATGCTTTTGACATCGACGGTTTTGGTGACAAACAGGCAGAAGCGTTTTTTAACGACGGGCTGGTTAAGACGCCCGCTGATATTTTTACCATGCGGGCCGATGATGAAAAGTCGCTGAAAAAACTGAAAGATCGTGAAGGCATGGGTCCACTCAGCGCGCGCAATCTGCTGGACGCGATTGATGCACGCCGCTCGATTGATCTTCACCGTTTTATTTTTGCCCTGGGTATTCGCCATGTGGGGGAAGGCAATGCCAGAATTCTTGGCCGCACCTATCAGAATATCAAAACTTTCATCAGTGCAATGAGGGCAATTGGTGATGATCAGAGCGATCAATGGAACGATCTGATCAATGTGGATGGTATTGGCGAAACGGCGGTAAGGGCGCTGGCTGAATTCTTCAGCGTGGCCCACAATATGAAGGTGGTTGAGGTGCTTCTGGAGCAAATCGACGTGCAATCGGCGGAGCAGGTGAATTCAGATTCTCCGGTTGCAGGAAAAACCGTTGTATTTACCGGAAAACTTGAACAGATGTCGCGCGATGAGGCCAAAGCCATGGCGGAACGGCTGGGGGCCAAAGTTGCAGGGTCTGTATCGAAAAAAACCGATTTGCTGGTTGCAGGCCCTGGAGCCGGTTCAAAACTGAAAAAGGCTGCCGAACTGGGGGTTGAGACAACAGACGAGGCAGGGTGGTTTGAACTCGTGGGCCGGTAATGAATACGCAATTGTTAATATCAGGTGTAGGGATATATTATTCATTGCAAGGTAATCTGGTATATGGAAAATGACCTGGTTCCTTAGGGTAGGGGGCTGTTTACCTCAACCGGAATAGTCTGGTTGTCTGCGGGGTGCGCCGTGAGTCAAGAGCCACAACTTGTAATCGAAATTGAAGAGCCGCCGGATTACAGTGAAATCGCCCGTCTTGCCAATATCAGTTTTGGCGGAAATACCGACAAATTCAATGAGCAACAGGTGCGCTGGTTTTATCAGCAGGCCTTTGGCGGTGATACCTGTGTCGTGAGTGCAAAGGTGGATGGCAACAAAGCAGGGCAGGCGGTGCTGATATGGTATTGGGTCAATCTGGGAAGCCGCAAAATTGAATGCGTACAGGTCATAGATTTGTTTGTGTTGCCCGAATACCGCTCCTTTGGAATTGCGCGCCATCTATATGCAAAACTTTCAGAACTAATTGAGAAGCGACCGGGCTGCATGGTTCTGGCTGTGCCCAATATAAAATCCGTGAAAATCAACCAGCGATTTTTGAATCTCGAACTGCGTAACAAGATGGATATTCGCCTTGGGGCGGCCTTCCCCTGGCTGGGAAGTGCTCGAATTCACTCTGTTATGGTCGATAAAAACCAGCCCGACCCGGCGCTTAAATTGTTACGCGTGCATCTGAATGAGCGAAATACAGTTGAGACGAACTGGACGGCGGACGGTCTGCTTGCAAGGTTGTTGGACGAAAAACACCAATATGCCCTGCATTCGGCCAGGGGAATGTTGCTGGTGACGTCAAAGCGTCATTACAAATATTTGCCGCTGGTTCTGGTATGTGCGGTATTTTGTGATCCGGGCCAGGAAACGCAATCGAAAAAATTACGTCAAATGTTGAGGGCGTCTGCGCATTTTCATCATCGTCCGCTTTATCTGTATCTGGGTGTCAATCAGACATTGCCATTCAGGCCCGGCATCAGGGTTCCCGATAAAATCCGGCCTTCTCTCATGCAAATTCAGATAAGAGAGCCAAAAGACACACCAGTGTTGTTTGAGCGTTTTGAAGCCATTGATTTTGATTTTGCATGATATTGATATCGGGGTTTGATATTACACTCTACTTGATCGATTCCACATACTTTTTCACGGTTGCCAGACGATCAAAGGTGCCGGGATGGGTTGTAACCATTCTCTTTTTTCTTGCCATCGTCGTTTGTCAGGCGTTTTAGCAACTCGACGAAGGCGAACGGGTCACGACCAATGCCGACCATCAGTTCGGCACTGCGGTAGTCAGATTCTGTTTCAAATTTTCGGGTGTAGGAAAGGCTTTCAAGAACAGCCGCCTGGGCGATCACGTCTTCGACCAACTGGCCTGAATCACCACCGATAATCGTCACCATGAAGCCGATGCCCAACACCCTGTAAATCTGCTTAAGCGAATGGCGCAATTCCACATGGCCGATTTCATGGCCCAACACCCCGGCAATCTCGTCGTCGGATTTGGCTGCGGCGATCAGTTGATCAGTGATAATTATGGTACCGCCGGGGAGCGCAATTGCGTTGGCACCAAGCCTGCCGCCATCGCGGAAAAGCAATTTTAATGCTGGTTCGTTTTGGCCTGCCTGCATGACCAGTTCGTCAAACAGGCCGCTGATCTCTCTTTTTCGGGCTTTATCCAGATTGGAGGCGTTGAACAGCACTTTGTCGACGGTGGACAGTGTGCCGGCATCCATCAGGGAAACAACGCTGGATGGGGTGAAATTTGCCGCTCCACTTGCCAGTGCGGGGAGCCCGTATCGATACATTCCAACCAGGGCTGCAACAGTTAACAAAGCAAGGACGGCGACATATTTGAGCGATGATTCCACTTTGGTGAGCCTGCCGGCAAATGCCCCGCCCTGATTAAAAGCTCTGTCAACACCTTCATTGTCGGCGGTCTCAAAAACACCACCACCCTTCAGGGTGATCTTGCGGGCAATATTAGCCAGCCGGTCGCTCATGTTAATAATTTCGAACGGTTTTGCTTTTCCGCTCTCCTCCAGTGTGATTATCGCAAGGCCGCCGCTCGCCCGCAGAGTGGCAGGTTCTGCGGCACTGGAACCGGGTGGATAATATCGGCCTGAAAGAGTATCATTCATGGGCTTTTAAATTCCAAAATCTATGCCCTCAATATCGAGGAATTCCGCGCCAGCAGCGCTGCCTTCTGTGTTCTTCCTGGTAACAAAATCATCAAGATCTGATGCCGCTGCAAATTCGGTGTGACTGATCATGTAGCGCCAGGTGCGAATGGCCGCCCAGGGGCGTAACAGGCCCAGTGTGAAAATGGTGGCAAACAGATTGGAAATCAATATCCAGACATAGCGCCACCGACCAATGGTGGAATTGAACCGGTGGCCACCTTCAAGCACGGTTGCCCCGTAAACGACGTTTCGAACACCGGCTGCATAAAACAGATAGGTGAGGATTGCCGCAATGTAGAATGCAACAACGCCAGTAATCGTGGCAGCGGCTAGCCCCGGACTCATGCGATCATTGTCAAGATTACCCATCACCCCGGCAAATATATTCGTATCCTCAAGCAGGAAAACCAGGCCGGCCCCGCCAATCCCGAGAACAAAGGTTACGGCGATTAAAAATAGAATGCTAAAAAACCAGTTGCTGTAAAGATTGCCCAATGGGGCATCGGTCGAAAAACGGGCAGTGCCGTATTTCAGGTTGTTGCCGATATAATTAGCGGAAAGGCGTGAGGCAACAGGAGCCAGAACACCCAGTGTGATGGCTGCCAGCAATGGCATGATAGCAAACACCCAAAAGGCACGCCAGTAGGTGCCGTCAAAATCAAATCGAATATTGCGATGGCTGGTCACCCGGGCACGAAATTTGAGCGCCTTGTTAATGATCCAGGGGATGGCAATGAGATAGGGAACTATCAGCACAGCCGCCAAAGGCGATATGCTGATCGCTATATTGTAGGCAAGCAGGGCGGCAACAACGATTATCCGCCCGATCAGGATAGACAGCGGTTTGGCGTGGTATTCAAAATTGTGACCCGCCAGCCAGGTGTTGGCGTAAAAATAGCGAAGACGGCGCACCTTTGCCCAGGCAGTGTAAATTCCCAAAGTGATGATCGACAGGAAAAGATTGACCACCCAGATGCCGAAATATTCCCTGGCATTACCGGAGAACTGAAA
>QIIJ01000013.1 GCA_003232595.1 Aurantimonadaceae bacterium
TGGATCATGGTTTTTGTTCACGTGAGGTCGTCAAAAATCCAGATATTCAGGTTTTCCTTCTCCAAACGCCTCATTTGTTTGTCATTGGTGAGGATTCCCTGAGCATTGGCACTTATTGCGGTTGCTGCATGAATGGCATCGGGTGTCCGAAAGCCGTATGCCGCACGCAGTCGTGCTGCTGCAACACCAACAATCTGATCAACAGAATAAACCGCGAGGTTTCGGAAGTTTGTTAGCCTGGATACAAGACCAGACACTGTCTTTTTATCTCCGACCCTGAACAGAGGCACGAGCAATTCACTGAATACCAGTGTAGAGATCACGCCATTGATGCGTCCATTTTCAATATCCATCAGGCAGTCGGTCGCTTTTTGGCCGTAGCGTTTGTGATTTTCAAGGTAGTAAATCAGGACACTTGTATCCAGAAGTATGGTTTGGCCGTCCGGGATATCGGGGATGGTCATTGATCCCATTCATCCCGGTTGTGATGAAGTTCTTCAGCATATCCTTGCCAGAGGGGTGAGCAAAATTTCCCAAGTTCTTCCACATCCGATTCCGGTGCCTTACTTAAGATAACGTGTTCACCTTTTACCTCTAAGTTAAGGTGGTCACCGGGCCTGATTCCTAATTTATGACGAATTTCAGCCGGCAATACCAGTTGAGATTTGTTGCTGAGTTTCGCTGTCGGCATGTTGTGAGTTCCTTGCTTTACTTCAATGTAAAGCAAAAAATATTGACATGCAAACCATGGCTATGAGCCGAAAATGAACGGACCTGCAGACAGCATCCAATAAAATAGGAAAGCTGTCTGCAGGTTTCCCCTAAATCCAGTCTATTCAGCCCAACTCACACCGGTAAGGTCCGTCGCCTGCACCGGTGCATTTTCCCACATGCCCTGCAGTTTGGCGTTCCATACGCCTGCCTTGGCCAGTTCAAACATGTAACCGTTGACCGCTTCCTTTGTAATCAGCGTTTGGGCATCGCCCATCAGCTTGTAGCGTTCAGCCTGATCAGTGGCGAGATTGAGGTCCGCCATAATCTTCTTGAATGCATCACTTTCATACTGGAAGTAGTAATCATCGCGGGCATATATGTTGATGTCCTGCGGCTCGGTGTGGGAAACTATGGTGAGATCAAAATCCTTTTTCTTGAACACCTGATCAAGCCACTGGGCCCACTCCACCGGAATGATTTCCAGATCAATACCGATCTTGCGTAATTGGGCTGCAACAATTTCACCGCCTCTGCGTGCATAGGATGGTGGCGGCAATTTGATGGTTGCCTTGAAGCCATTCGGGAAGCCTGCTTCTGCCAGTAATGCCTTGGCCTTGTCGAGATCAAACGGATAAGTGTTGATCAGCTCTGCCTTGTATGCCGGATGATGCGGCGCAAAATGGGTACCAATTGGAGTGCCAAGACCAAACATTGCGCCGTCAATGATCGCCTGACGGTCAATCGCATGGGCAATTGCCTGGCGAACCTTGGGGTTATCAAATGGCGGCTTCTTGTTATTGGTGGAAAGAATGGTTTCTCCCTCGGTTGAACCCACCACAACCTTGAAACGCGGATCGGCGCGTAGCTGGGGCAGGGATTCCGGAGCCGGGAAGTTGGCAAATCCGTCCACATCACCGGCAAGCATGGCTGAAACGGCAGCAGCCGGGTCGGGGATGAAGCGGATTGTAGCCTTGGTCAGCGCCACCGGCTTGCCCCAGTAATTGTCATTTCTTACCAGTTCAATCGACGAGCCCTTGGCCCATTTGGAGAATTTAAACGGGCCGGTACCGACCGGGTTGGTTTTATTGCTGTTGGCGGATTCTGGTGCCACGATGACCGCGTCGCCCCAACCCATATTGAAGGTGAAATTACCAGCGGGAGCAGAAAGGGTGATTTTTACAGCGGTCGGATCAACCACATCAACACTTGCAATAGCTTTGAACAGGGCTTTCTGCGCATTGGTGGAGTTTTCGCCGCGTGCCCGATCGAGTGAGAATTTCACATCATC
>QIIJ01000584.1 GCA_003232595.1 Aurantimonadaceae bacterium
TGATGTGATGGGATGCACGGTGCAAATTTCTTTCATTTTGCCCCTTACTGATCTATCAGCATACGGGAATTTGCGAAGTGTTCCAGCAATCAAGGCGTTTTCATGGGCCAGTCGAGGCTATCTGTAACCTGTACGATCATTACCAAAAACGAGGGCGACCGGATTGCCCGGACCATCCATTCGGTGGCCTCGCTGGTTGATGAGATTCTGGTGGTTGATTCCGGCTCGACTGACGATACGGTCGAAATCTGCGAGGCTCTCGGTGCCCGGGTGGTCTTTCGAAAGTGGCAGGGTTACGGCCAGCAAAAGAGGTTCTGCGAGGACGAAGCCCGCCACGACTGGCTGCTCAATATGGATGGGGACGAAGTGCTGAGTGAAGAACTTGCGGTCGAAATTGCAGCATTGACGGCTGATGGGGAACCGCCGCTTAAAGGTTATAAATACAAGTTTCTGAAAATATATCCCCATCATCAAAAGCCGTTACCGCTGGCTGATTATCAGGAATGCATTCGCCTTTACGACCGCCGGGTGATGCGTTTTCGCGATTCGCTGGTGCACGATTCAGTCGATCCCGGCGACCACAAGACTGGCCGGCTGAAGGGGGCCGTGTGGCATTATTCCTACCGTTCGCTTGATGATCTGCGGCAGAAACTCGATCGATATACCAGCCTGCAGGCGAAGGAAATCAAAAAACCATTGTGGGTCTTGCGGCTGCGACGGCTCATTGAATATCCGATGCAGTTTCTGAAATGCTATTTTTTGCGAGGTTACTGGTTTGGCGGGATTTACGGGTTGAAGGTGGCACATATTATTGCGGCTTCGAAACTGTCGCGTATCAATAAATTTATTTCACAGAAATAAGTGCAATAGCCGTTGCTGATTTCAATCGAAATGTCGGTAAATGGACGGCCTGAAAATCCTCCAACCACAGGCAAAAAAAAGGCGCCGGAACCGGGGGGATTGGCTCCGGCGCAGTCGGCATGTGCAAGCACATGCCTATGCCGTTGAAACGCACGCCCCTGCGTTTCTCATGGCTTGCCCCGAACCTTTCAGCCCAACACCATGCCGGCAATATTTATCCTGATCAGCGCAGAAAGCCTTTCAAAAAGGCACACGATGTCGTGAGGCGAGAAGGGAGGAGTTACCCGCCTCACGCATCGTGGTGATGTCTTTTCAGACATCATTGACCGGTCAGCCCACGCCCCTTTGCGCTGATTAGTAAAACCCGAACAGGTTCAGGCTCACGCCGGTCAAACAAATTTCTGCAATCAAGATACTCTTTTAGGGTCGGTCATCCTGCCTGTTGGCATCTGACCGGTGCCGGATTGTTGTAAGGGTGCAACCCGTCCGGCGTCGTATGCTCAGACCATTTATTCTGAACACGAACGTTATATAGACCATTTGGTCAAGAAATTAAGAGGGGAGGTGCAATTATTTGACGTATACGTAATAGGCATGTGTATTTTTTCACACCTGCCTTTTTTTCCCTGCCGGAGTAATCGGTAAATACTGAATAAAAGCAAATGGTTACGCTAAAATTTGAGAAGTATCAAATCAGATAGTTTTCCGCGAACATTTTGGTGAGTTCTGTGGAAAGCCGCTCATTTTGGCAAATTACCCGAAATATAGGCAAAATCAGGGTAAAAAAAACCGGACCTTTGGGGGGTCCGGCTTAAGTTCGGGAAGGAAGACAAAACAGTCAATCCCTTCCGAGGGGAACAGATGCGACGTTAATTACCGGGAGGAGGTAGTAACAACGTTCATCATCTGCGGCTAATATGCGTATTGATGCATATATATTCAATAGGTGTTGGCGCATGCCAGCTATGCGCTAGATGCATGGCTGGATTTTACAAGGTAATATCCACAATTCACACCCTGTTAAGCAGAATGACCGGTTCCCGGTTTTGGTTACCAGGTATTCATCCTGTTGCGCCAGATTATGGATGAAATTCGGGGCAGGTCATGAAATCAAATCTATCATCCAGGAAACATATCTCAGCTGTTCCATGAAGGGGAGGAGGGTGACAGCGGTTACCTGATTGAATCAGGCATGGTCGATGTGTGGGTTGAACGCGATGGCAACAATGTCAGCCTCAGCCATTTGGGACCCGGCGAATTGGTGGGCGAAATGTCATCTGTCGACCGGGAACCGCGATCAGCGTCTGCAACGGCGCTTTCGGATTGTGTGGTTGTTGAATTTAATCACGAACAGATTGTCAAGCGGATCAAATCGATGGACCCGGTGATGCGGCAGATAGAGCGGCTTCGTGCGACAAACACCAGGATTACAGAAACCTTCGAGACCGTCCAGGATGTTGTGGCCAGTCAGCGCCACCCGCTTGATGTTATCGATATGGACTGCCTTTTTGACTTGCGCTGGGAAACGGATATCCAGAACGCGGTTGAGAATGATCAGTTCGAATTGTATTTTCAGCCGATTATTGACCTTGCCAGCAATCATCTTGCCGGTTTCGAGGCGCTGATACGGTGGAATCACCCCGAACTTGGCCTTATCAGCCCTGGTGATTTTATTCCCTTTGCCGAGGAGACAGGTCTGATAGCCGATATCAGCCGCTGGTGCGTCAAAAAAACCTGTTCGCTGGCGCCGGAGTTTCAATTGTCTGCGCTTTTTAACCGCATTCATGTGGATACGCTGTTTTTGAACGTCAATATTTCAGGTCAGAACATTTGCTGCGAGGATTTTGGCCAGTGGATTGAAACTGTAATTGTCAATTCTGATTGTCCGCAAGGGATGCTCAAGCTTGAGGTGACCGAAAGCAGTGTTTTAAAAAACATGGATGTGGCGGTTCAGACCCTGACCCGGTTGCAGGAAATTGGCGTTGGCATTGCGATGGATGACTTTGGTACCGGGCAATCCAATCTGGCCTATCTCAATCAACTGCCGATATCGACCCTGAAGATCGATCAGAGTTTTGTTACATCCAGGCTGGATGATCTCAAAAATCAGCAGGTTGTCAAACTGATACTCGGCTTTGCCAATGTGCTTGATGTCAATGTGGTTGCAGAGGGTATTGAGACGGTTAATGATCTGAAATACCTGCAATCGATGAATTGCCAGTATGGCCAGGGATTTTTGTTCTCAAGGCCATTGCCATTGGCGGATGCACTGGAATTTATCAGGAACTGGCAGTCCATGATCGATCTGGAAACCTGTCTGGTGAATGTTGCCTGAAGCTTTGGGCTCTGTCAGGTTTGGCTGGAAGTAATCCATCTCCGTCTTGTGGCGGGGCTGTCGCATATGGATGATTCAACCGGTGTTGCGATGCGTTTTCCCTCCCCCGTTTTCGGGGGAGGGTGGCCCGAAGGGTCGGGTGGGGGTTGCGCCGAACCATTCATTAAAGAAGAATTCTTCTGTAATTTCAATAAGTTCAACTATACGCTTTCTTTGTTGCAACACTTTAACCCCACCCACCCCTTCGGGGCACCCTCCCCTGAAATCAGGGGAGGGAAATTGGAGCTTGTTTCCATAGGCGATAGCCCTGCCCACAAGGGGAGGTGGGAATGAACCGCAAGAATTAGTCCTTTTAAGCAAGTCAATAGGACCAGGTTCGGGCCTGGGAGAGCAGAAAATCGCGGAAGGCGTTTAGCCTGACGGAGTTCTTCATTTCAGCTGAATAGGCAAA
>QIIJ01000051.1 GCA_003232595.1 Aurantimonadaceae bacterium
TTGAATGTCTGCCCGTATTTGCCAACCCGCTTGTGATAGAAGAAAGCCGGGCCACCATCCTGCAATCGGATCAGGATCGCCACAACAATAAATAACGGAGCCAGAAATATCAGTGCCAAAGCGGCAATCAGCACATCAAATGTGCGTTTGGCCCAACTGACGGAGCGATAGTTTTGACTAAAGGGTTGGGGGGAAAGATGCGGGCTTTCTGCACGCCGTGTATCTTCCGTTATTCGAAAACCCATCAAAATCCCCTTCTACAATTACTCATCTCCCCATTCGAGGAAGACGCACGCTACTATGTTCAGCTTGCCGATGTCGTACCCAGCTTCGGCAGGCACCATCCTTGTAGATGGCCGATTTGCAATCATTATGCCAGAGTCTGGTCAATAATGACATGGCATTCGCCTATTAGGGGATAAAATTAATGATAATTTAACAGTACCGCAATGCGATGTGCCAACTTGGCCCAATTCTAATCACAAAAATACCGGTCCGTAAGTCACCCTGCTTCTATTCTCCTATATAATCCTTCTTCAAAAACTGTCCCGTCATGCGAACGTCCCTGCACAGATTCAGTTTGATTAACTTGCTTCAAATCTCAGACTAAAACAACCGTTCACCAATACGGACTGTATCACCAGGGCGCACCAGCACCTGCGAATTCAACTGGAAGGCTTCCTCATCAAGACCATCAATTGACTTGATATAAACTGTCTTTTTGTTCGCGCGATATGTAAACCCACCGGCAGATGCAACCGCGTTTAGAACCGACAATCCAGAAGCATATGGATATTCCCCAGGTGTACTGACCTCGCCCAGAATATAGAATGGGCGGTAGTTAATCACCTCTGCACTGACCCGTGGTTCCCGCAAGAACCCGTCGGCCAGTTTGACAGTTATCGCTTGTTCCAGACTCGGCGTTGTTTTCCCAACCACCGAAATCTGACCAATCAGCGGCATCGAAATTGCCCCCGCACCGCTAACTTCAAACTCGCCTGACAGATCGGGTTGTCCGAACACCGTGATCCGCACCTGATCCCCTGTGCCCAGAGCATAGGCCTGCGCACTACGGGCAGATTGCGCCGGATTATCACCAGACCGCGTCGCAGTGACCGGGCCACCAGACTGGCACGCCGCCAGAGACATCGCGAGGCTGATAGCAAACGTAGCGGCAAGAGATCGAAAAGAACGCATGATTTTAATTACCTGTGGCTAAACTGAACAGTCCCGGACAAACCAGAACATATATTATCAAGTGGAAATGATCTCTATGTCAGTTCCGGAGAATTTTCCAGCGGTCAAAATACCGCTGCTGAATGCTGAAGTGTCCAGCCCCATCCTTCTATTGTCAAGAAATGGCTGATGCGACGTGCTGTGGCCATGCACAATCAGATGCGGGAAAATCGCCTCATCATTCAGAAACTCGTCACGTATCCACAACATGTCCTTGACGGTTTGATTCTCAATCGGAACATCCGGACGCAGGCCAGCATGGACGAAAAAATAATCCCCGATCGTGATGTAATGTTTCATCGATTGGTAGAATTCCAGATGACTGGCCGGAAAGGTCTCGCGAAACTGCTGCCAGACCGGTTGCCAGGCCCGGGATGAATGCGCCGCCCGGCCGATCGGCGGCCTCAGCCCATAGGAAAACAAGGTTTCCGTGCCGCCAAACCGGGCCCATTCAGCCCCGAAAGAAGCCTCATCACGAAACCGCAGCAAAGCCTCCTCATGATTGCCCATCAGGAACACCGTCTGATAGCCCTGCAATCGCTCTCCCATCAACAGCTCGATGACCTGGCGTGACTGCATGCCCCGGTCGATATAGTCGCCCAGAAAGACCAGGATCACCTTGGTGCCGCTTGGCAAGCTGGCCGTATCGGCATCAATCTTGTCGAGCAATTTTATCAGCAGATCGCAGCGGCCATGAATGTCGCCAATCGCATAAACACACTGACCGTCCGGCAGGCTGGTTACCCGCTCCTTCGCGTGTATTCTGTACCCGTATCAGACGAAAAATCCCCAGACAGGCTGCCTTCTGAAATTGTCCGGGGCGCCCGGATCTGGCGGCTAATTTTGCGCAGATAGCGATACAGCGAACCGAAACTTCGCCGGGCAATTTTGCTAAGTTTGATGATGTCATTGTGCACGATCACGGCACGCCGCCCCAGCAGCCCGATCAGTCTGGCACCGAATTTTTGCAATCGCTCCTGAAACTCACTCATGTCGTTTTCCGCATCCGCCTCGATCTTAGGCTCCATACGGCTTGAATACAATCTGAACATTACGGGTTTTCTGCGCGACTGCCATGCAGCGTCTGTTTTAGAAAACCGGTCGCCCAACTCATATGCATGGTTCCCGAAGCCAGACCGGCAAACAATCCGCATACAGAGCGTTGCTTCAAGGCGACATATAATGACGCACCAAGCAGAACACAGACATAGCCAAATGGCAGGATCAAGGCAGGCCAGAAGAATGGCCCTGCGAACAATCCGGCAAAACTGG
>QIIJ01000618.1 GCA_003232595.1 Aurantimonadaceae bacterium
CTGTTTCGCCAGAGGCTGAAAGAAGGTGCGATTCTTTTTCTCGTTTCCCACGATCGGGAATTTGCCAAACGCCTCGCCGACCGGCATTTCACAATTACCAATGGCAAAATATTGGCGGCAGCACCGTGAATTATGTTTCGCTTGAATATTGGGAACTGGCCATTGCAGCAGCATTGTTGTTTCTCAACGGTGCTGTTTCAGTTGCTTTCCGGCTCGGCATTGCAAAACAGTTACTGGTCTCGGCGGTTCGCATGTGTGTGCAACTTGGATTTGCTGCACTTATTTTGAAATTCATTTCATTTTTGCTCAGGAAGGGCCGATGTGGATTATCAGCCTTTCCATCATCATGCTGCTTGCGGCCGGTCGCGAGGTCATGGTGCGGCAGAAAACCCGGTTTACCGGCGGGTGGACCTACAAAATTGCCACTGCTTCGCTGACAATCGCGGCCACAACCATTCTGGTTTTTGCCCTGACCGTTATTGTCAGGCCGGAACCCTGGTACGCGCCGCGTTATGCGCTGCCGTTTATGGGCATGCTGCTTGGCAATGCAATGACCGGGATCAGCCTTGCACTTGATGTGCTGACCCAGAGTGTAAAGCGTGACCGTCGCGCAATTGAAACCCGGCTTGCACTTGGTCATAGTTTTGCCCAAAGCATCGAAATTCCCATGCGCGATGCCCTGCGTACCGGCATGATGCCGATCATCAATGCCATGGCGGCTTCCGGTCTTGTGTCACTGCCCGGCATGATGACCGGTCAGATACTGGGCGGAACACCGCCGGTTGAAGCTGTAAAATATCAAATTCTGATTATGTTCCTGATCGCATCCACATCGGCGGCGGCAATTCTGCTTGCGGTACTCGCGGCCCGATACAGACTAAGCGACCAACGCCAGAGACTACGGCTCGATCGTCTGGAGAAAGTGACGTGATCAGACCGAGATAAGATATTGCAGCAGAACCAAAATTGCGATTGCGTAAATTGCTGCTGCAATATCATCCAGCATAACGTAAAACCCGCCAAGCATTCCCGAACCCTGCGCATCGTCTACCAGATAAATCGGCCACGGCTTCCAGATATCGAACAGACGAAATAGCCCGAAAGCCGCCAGCCACCACAACCACGATCCGGGCACAAATTCCAGCACCAGAGCCATTGCCACAATTTCATCAATAACAATCGAAGAATGATCATGTTTGCCCAGCGCCTCACCGGTTTTGGCGCAAAGCCAGCAACCAAGAACAAACAGGGCAAGATAGGTGGCGAATTTTATATCCGGTGGCAAATAAGCCAGCGCCCAGAAAAGCGGAAACCCCACAAGGGTGCCAAAAGTCCCGGGCGCATAAGGTGCAAGTCCAGTGCCTAATCCCAGCGAAAGAATATGGACTGGAGATTTCAAATATCGGTTCATGGGCCAGCAAGCGGTTTTATCGGCACGCACCTAAATGTGCTCCGAAGAGGTTCGAAGCAGCAGGTATTTGGAACAAATTCAACCACCTGCGGCGGGAAACAATTCCGGCTTGGCGGTTTCATCATCTTGCTGTTTTGGCTTGTTAAACGGTAGACCAAGCTCTTTCCAGGTTTCCACCAGTGCATCGCGCAAATGACCGATCAGGGTATCATCATGGAACGGTGTCGGGGTAATGCGAAGCCGCTCTGTGCCCCGGGGCACTGTGGGATAGTTGATCGGCTGGATATAAATGCCGTGAACATCCATCAACCGGTCGCTTGCCGCCTTGCACAATTCCGGGTCACCCACCATCACCGGTACGATATGGGTTTCAGACTGCATCACCGGCAGTCCCGCATTACGCAAAAAGTGTTTTGTCGTGGCCACCTGCTTCTGCTGGGCTTCACGTTCACGGGTTGAATTTTTCAAGTGGCGGATTGAGGTTTTGGCTGCCGCAGCAATTGCCGGCGGCAGGGCCGTGGTAAATATAAAGGTCGGCGCATAACCACGCACTGCGTCAACCACCGCATTTGAACCGGTAATATAACCGCCAAGCGTGCCATAGGCCTTGGCCATGGTACCCTCGATGACATCAATACGATCCATCAGTCCCTCACGCTCGCAGATACCAGCCCCGTGGGGACCATACATGCCAACCGCGTGAACTTCGTCAATATAAGTCATGGCGTTGTATTTATCTGCCAGATCAACGATTTGTTTTATCGGCGCAATATCACCGTCCATCGAATAAAC
>QIIJ01000573.1 GCA_003232595.1 Aurantimonadaceae bacterium
AAACCGCTGGCGTTCCCATGCCCACCTGTTGTTTGGCAACTGGATCAACACAATTTACCAGACAACACCGTTTGATCTTGATGAGATAGGGAATCAGTAATACCCTCTTTCTTTGTACCTGAGCAAAAGGTACCGGACTTTAAAGGTGATCTTTCCAGACAGTACAATTGTTCATGAAAATCTTCTCAGGAAAATCGCATTGAAACTGAAGCGGAGACCTCGTCAATTATTCCATGTTTATCCCCTTTTTCCTTTCGCTAAAAGCCGCCAAAATCCCGGTCACCCTGCGTGAATATCTCACCATGCTTGAAGCTATGGAACGCCAGGTGGTAATGTATGATGTGGAAGGGTTTTATTATCTGTCACGCGCGGCCCTGGTAAAAGACGAGCGCAATCTCGACCGGTTTGATCAGGTTTTCAGCCATGTTTTCAAAGGGCTTGAAAATATCAGTGGCGAAGACGGAGTTGAAACACAGGAAATTCCCGAAGAATGGCTGCGCCGTATGGCTGAAAAACATCTTTCCGAAGAAGAAATGCAGGAAATCGAGGCGCTTGGCGGCTTCGACAAGTTGATGGAAACGCTGAAAAAGCGACTTGAAGAACAACAAAAGCGCCATCAGGGTGGCAACAAGTGGATCGGCACCGCGGGCACGTCACCCTTTGGTGCCTATGGTTACAACCCGGAAGGTATCCGTATCGGGCAAAAAGAATCGCGCCATCGACGGGCTGTGAAAGTCTGGGACAAGCGGGTTTTTAAAAACCTCGATGACAGTGTTGAACTTGGCACCCGCAATATCAAGGTTGCGCTAAAACGGTTGCGCCGCTGGGCCCGCGACGGTGCGGCTGAAGAATTTGACCTTTCCGGTACCATTCGCGCCACCGCCGAGCACGGCTATCTTGATGTCATCACCCGCCCGGAGCGACGTAATGCGGTCAAGCTTTTGTTGTTTCTTGATGTCGGCGGCTCGATGGATGGCTATATCAAGGTAGTGGAAGAACTGTTTTCCGCAGCACGGGCCGAATTCAAACATCTTGAATATTTCTATTTTCACAATTGTCTTTATGAAGGGGTGTGGAAAGACAACAACCGTCGTTATGGCGCGCAAATGGCAACTCAGGACGTGCTGCACAAATTCGGCCCGGACTATAAAGTAATATTTGTCGGCGATGCCGCAATGTCGCCTTATGAGATTGTATACGCTGGAGGAGCGATTGAACACTGGAACGAGGAAAGTGGCGAGGTCTGGCTGCGCCGGGTAACTGACCAGTGGTCCTCAACAATCTGGCTCAACCCGGTGCCGGAAAAAGGCTGGAACTACACTCATTCCACCGACCTCATACGCCAGATATTCACCAACCGGATGTATCCGTTGACCTTGACCGGAATAGATGCAGCAATGAAAGAACTAAGCCGATGATACAGAAACTAACGTCAATAACGCAACTCCTGACATCGGTGTTGCTGGCACTTGCTGTCCTGTCATTTCCGGCAAATTCCGATCCATTGAAGCTGGCACCATTCAAAGATGAGTTGTTTAAATATCCGGGCGTTCTGGAAACCGGTTTTAAGGGCGATTTTGTTCGCGTCAAGTATGACAAACTTATTGATATTCACAAACGTGATGTGGTGCTGGAGCGCGAGGTCAAGCGGAAATATGTCTCTGAAAGAACACGCTGGCAGCGCTCGGCCAAACGACTTAACCTGAGTAACTTCCAGATGAGATACTTTGCCGTGGGCAAAACCAGAAAGCCGGTCAAATTCATTGTTATCTATATTCACGGTTCTGGCGGCAACCGGTTCCAGGGCGTTAATGACTGGACCTTTGGCGGCAACTTCAACCGGATACAGAACCTGACCTATCGTAACAACGGGCTGTATTTGTCTCCGTCCTTTCAGGACTTCAAGGAAAGGGGGGCCTCTCAGGTGGCAAGCCTGATCCTGAAATACTCAAAGATATCCCCTGCTGCACCGATCTATATCGCCTGTGGCGCGATCAAAGTATCCTGCCCAGACTGGGTGGCATGTTGTTGTTTGGCTCGACCAGGGATGAAAGATTTTTTAAATCTGATGCCATTGCCCGCAGACTGCCGGTTTATCTGGGCCACGGCAGTTGGGACACTGTTTACCCTTGGGAAAAGCAGTTTGAATTTTTTAACCGAATTAAAAAAAGAAACGCCACCTATCCGGTCAAATTCACCCTTTTTGACACCGGCACACACGCTGGCGTTTGATCCTCAACTGGATGATGTCGATGAAAAGCGGTTGAGGCTATCCACTGTCAGTAACGATCAATTGTTGTAATCCGCGACCAGATGTTTACTTGAATGAAGGTCACGGGTTTTCTATGTTAATAGCAGTAGTAAAATTACCCGGTGATCAGGTAAGGAGTTTGGCGTGGGCGTTGTTATCCCCCTTGAAGAAAACAGAAATCCGCAAGCCAGTATTGCACCCTTGCTGGAACTGGTCCACCAGGACATGGCGCTGGTCAATCAACTTATCCTGTCCAAAACCGGATCTGATGTTGCGATGATCCCCGAAGTTGCCAAACACCTGATTGATTCAGGCGGCAAACGTTTGCGCCCAATGCTGACCCTGGCCGCCGCCACAATGTGCAACTATGACGGCAAGCATCATGTCACGCTTGCTGCCAGTGTGGAATTTATGCACACGGCCACCCTGTTGCACGATGATGTGGTCGATGAAAGCGACATGCGGCGCGGCAAAAAATCCGCCCGCATGGTTTGGGGCAATCAGGCCAGCGTTCTTGTCGGTGATTTTCTGCTTGGACAGGCATTCCGAATGATGGTTGATGCCGGATCAATGGCTGCGCTCGGTGTGCTGTCCAATGCGGCTGCCGTGATTGCCGAGGGTGAGGTTATGCAACTGGCCGCGGCCCAGAGCATGGAAACCACCGAAGACGACTATCTTGCCGTCATTCGTGCCAAGACAGCCGCACTGTTTTCAGCAGCAGCAGAGGTTGGGCCCATTCTTGCCGGGTCGGAAAAACCGGTGCAAGATGCTTTTCGTTCCTACGGTGTTAACCTTGGCCTCGCCTTTCAGCTTGTTGATGATGCGCTCGATTATGGCGGTTCAAAACAGGCGCTCGGCAAGAATACCGGTGATGATTTCCGTGAGGGTAAAATCACGCTCCCCGTGTTGCTGTGCTATCGGCGCGGCAATGAAGAGGACAGGGCCTTCTGGCGTGATGCCATGGAAAAGGGGTCAAGTGATGATATTGCCCTTGGGCGGGCAATGCAGCTGATGGAGCAGCATGGCGCAATTTCAGCGACAATTTCGCGCGCCAGGCACTATGGGCAGATTGCCCGCGATGCACTGGCCCCGCTTCCCGCATCGCCACACAAGGAAGCGCTGCTTGAAGTGGTGGAATTTTGCATCAGCCGGGTGAACTGATCCAAAGACTTGAATGGGGCAGATCCAATTGTTTCGGCACAGATTCCAGGTCAGTCATTTGTTGCAATACGTCAACAAAAGACTCTGCAAAATCAATAAAATCGTCGTTAAGTATTGAAGCATCGGCGAATTCAACCCTGCCTCCTTC
>QIIJ01000209.1 GCA_003232595.1 Aurantimonadaceae bacterium
GAACAACACTGAACCTCGTTGCCAGGGTCGGGAGGCACTGGAAGTGTTGGGCGTTACGACGCGCGCGCGAAAGGTCTGCGGATTGCCGCAGGCCGGGGTGCCTGAGGTCATGTCAGTATGAGCGACTGGTCAGTCAGTAAAGTTAAGCTTTTTGTCGTTCTGGGCGCCAGTCCATTGATGGTGGCACTGAAGGATTTGGCTGAAGCGAATGGTGCCCATTTCCTTGTTGTTACCTCTCCGGATCAGGAAAAATCGATTGACCCCTCGCTAAACGCGGTCACGGTGGAGACGCTCGATGATCCGTCCCTTACTCAGGCCATCGAGCAGTTTGGAGTGGGCCCGTCCACCCGTCTTGGTTTGTCGTTGGGTGCAAGATGGATTTTCAAAAGACCCTTTATTCAAAATATGTTCTGCGGAAATCTTCTGAACGCACATGGAGCACGTTTGCCGATTGATAGGGGTGGGGGCGGGTTCAGTTGGCGTATTCTGCGCCGTGATCGTATCGGTGCGCTTTTGCTCCATCTCGTCGATGAAGGCGTTGACACCGGTGAGATCGTTGCCTTCGAGAATTATGTAGTGCCCAGAGCATGCCAGACACCGTCGGAAATACAGCAGGATTATCGTGCGCGCCTCACCACTTTCATCGAGAAAGAACTTTCACCCTGTTTCCAGGGGAAGTTGTCTCTTGCGAGAAAGGGGCAGAGTGAACATCTTTCCGCCTATTGGCCAAGGCTCAATTCAAAACGTCATGCTTGGATTGATTGGAGCTGGGAGCCGCAGGAAATTGAATCTCTGATCCTAGCCTTTGATGAACCTTATCCAGGTGCGCAAACCGAATGCAAGTTCGGAACCGCTATCCTCAAATCTGCCCAGCTTCATGGCGGAGAACATGGTGTCCATCCTTTTCAGGCCGGTCTAATTTCCCGGCATGAAGGGAGTTGGATTGTCGTAGCTCTCTCGGGTGGCTGGAGCCTGATTGTCGAGAGTGTGACCGATGAAGCAGGAAATGACTTAGTAGCGAAGTTGCGACCCGGCGACCGTTTTTTTACGCCAACCACGCGCCTGATGGCAGCTGTAAGTAATCGGGTCACGGTCGGGCCTTTGAGTTAGTCCGGAAATTGAGGCGGTTCAGGTTCTTGCCCTTGCCTGTGAGGCGCGCGCAATGGCGGGGCTGCCCCGGAGCCTTGCGAACTGAAATCGACAGTGGTCAAAAAAACGGCATTCCCCGGAATTTTTGATGAGACCGGCAAATTAACGGCAAGGAGATGAAATCATGAGCGGAACTGTAACCCGCAACGTGTCGGCGGAAGCAAGGCGGAATTTTGCACTCGATGCTTACCCGATAAATGGCTGCGCCGGGCTCGGTACAATCTTGGATCCGGTGAAATGTGGCGATCTGCGCGATTACATTGACGAACACAGACCCGTTGGCAAAGATATATTCTACCAGTCCCTGGCGGAATTTAAGGCACAAGGGCGCTGGCAGAACTACGCACCGGGACGCGACAGCCACAATTTCCTTCTCAACAAGGAAATCGACCTGTCATTCATCGAAGAGTCACCGGAATTTGTGGCGAACATGCGCGCTATTTGCGGTGAGGACTACCAGATTTATAAAAAGGCAGTCATCCGTTCCATGCCGCGCAGGGCCATTCCTGACTGGTGTGTTGAAGCCATCAAAGATGTCGGGCGGCCAAATATGAACCCCTACATTCGCGACGAATTTCAGGATGTTCAATATTTTTACCACACTGATTTTCACCAGGACAAAACCCGACCGGAATCAGATTTCGTCACCGTCTACGTATATCTGGATCCGGTTGGCGAGGCCGACTCTGCCCTCAAGATCCTGACCAGAAGCCATGCCGCTGGCATGACCGTTTATCCGCATTCAATCCGGGCATCCCATGAACAAAAGGATCTTTTTTATTATTCTGACAATATCGGCAATACCATAGATTGCGGGTTGAAAACGGTGACCGGCG
>QIIJ01000432.1 GCA_003232595.1 Aurantimonadaceae bacterium
GCAGGGCGTTGGCCCGCTGCGCTATGGCCAGCTTGCCAAAATCCTCGCGCGTGGCACCATATTTGCGCATATAATGATCACTTAAGAGGGCAAAGGAAGAATTTGGTCCGCCGGAACCATAAGGATAAGAACCATCCTGGGCAAAGCGGGAAAAGCTCGACAACATATGGCGAAAACTGTCCACATGATTGGTATCGCCGGAAACGCAGGCAACAATCGAGGCATCACCCGCCTGCACTGCCCGCGCTGCACGCCGTAGCGCAACAATGCCGGAGGCCCCGCCCATCGGGATATGATCAAGCCAGCGCGGCGTCAGCCCCAGATGCTGGGTAAGTCCAACGGCTGTATCCGGGGCAAGTGTAAACGATGAGACGGTGAAGCCGTCAATATCCTGCAGGCCTATTCCAGCCCCCTGCACCAGCTCGCCAAGAGCCGCGTGCCATCCACCAGTGTGCGGTTTCAATCGAATAGCGCTCATAAGGAATACTGACCGGAACGGCCACTGCAACACCGTCATAGGATTTTCTTGGGGCGTTCTGGAACCGTCCCATCAGGCTCCCCGCTTTTTCATGGCCCGGCAATCAATTGTTGCAGGATCGCTGACAAGCGCTGCAGCCTTTGCCTTCAATGGCCCGCGTTGGACCTTGTTTGTGGCGGTCAATGGCAACTGATCGACAAAGTGGATATATCCAGGCGCCTTGTAGTAGGCCAGTTGTTCAAGGCACCAGGCCATGACTGCGTCAGGTTCAGCATTGTCTTCGGCGATGATAAAGGCGAATACTTCATCACCCCTTATGGGATCGGGAACGGCAGCAACCGCTGAATTTCTGACAGAAGGATGGCGGTTCAACACGCTTTCGACTTCGATTGCGGCAATGTTCTCGCCTGATCGGCGGATGACGTGCGATCCACAAAAACCAGTGTTCCGTCCGTATTTCGCCTCACGACGTCACCGGTGTGAAACCAGCCGCCTTCCCAGGCTTTTGCGGTCTCCTCCTCGTTTTTAAGATAGCGGTCAAAAAATCCGAATTTCGGGTTCTTCCCGGCCCTGCGCACAAGCAGTTCTCCGATTTCGCCGGTGGCGACATCTTTGCCGTCCTCATCCACAAGACGCACTTCGACGTCCGGTGTTGGCCGGCCAAAACATCCGGTTCCCACATGGCGGTCGCCGTGAGCGGTAATAACAATCGCGCCATTGCCGGTCTCTGTCATTGCCCAGGCTTCGACAAGCGACATATCAAAACGTTCTTCAAACGGGACATGCAGTTGTTTTTCCACCCCGGCACCAAACCCGAAACGAACGCCATGATCCTTGTCCTGAACATCCGGCTCCGTGTTCATCAGCATTGCCGGCATTACGCCCAGATAATGAATGATCGATGCGCGGGATTCTCTGACAGACTGCCACCATGTGGTGGGATGAAAGCGATCAAGAACACTCAGGCAACCACCGACGGATATCATTGCCATTGTCGAACAGGCCATGGCATTCATGTGGAACAACGGTAATGGTGTGAGCATCCGCTCTCCATCCTCGTGCAAGGCACAGGCCCCTCCAACATTTTGATACCAGTCGCCACAATTGAGGAAATACTCGTTGGTCAATACACATCCCTTGGGCAGGCCGGTGGTGCCGGAGGTGTATAACAATGCCGCCTCGGTTTGATGATTTGGCAAAGCGGGAGTGGCGGCTTTTATTGCTGTCGGAATTGCACCATCGGGTTCAATAACCGGCAAATTCGCAGATTTACCCGCTTCGAGCAGGTCTTCAACACGGGCGGGAATTGCGATTGCCAGAGCCATTTCCGAATGTTCGACCAGATAGGCCAGTTCACTTGCCCGCAAGTCGGGATTGACCGGTACAATCGAGACACCGAGAGCGTTGAGCGCAAACCAGTGTTCGAAATAGGCCGGGCGGTTTTCAACCAGCACCCCGACGCGGTGGCCCGGACCATAACCTGCGTCGGCATAAGCATTTTTAAGTTGACCTGCCCGCCGATACATTTGCCCGCAGGATATTTCGCCTGCATCAATAGCATAAACCTGCGCTGTTTCACGCAAAACGTTCAAAAAAGGGCGATCAGGATAGCGCTGCGCGGTCGCTTCAAACGACGTGAAAATACTGCTGTAAGTCATTGGTGAGACAAGCATTACCGGTTCACACAAATAGCTGGATATTGCGAAACGGTGCATCGCAATTGACCAGATCAACACGTTTCTTTTTGATCTTCAACTCACTGTCCACCACACATAATTGATGCCTGGCCCATCCGGCAAGTATCTGCTGTTCATCAAACCGGGTTTCAGCATAATGAAACGGAGTATAGGTGCGATAGATGCCCTTATCGTGATTAATTTCATCAATCTGCGGCTGCTGCAACAGGTGCTGGCAACGGCTTTTGGGTTTTTGCGAAAATGTCCGTTCACCCTCAAGTCGCTGCACCCTGGTTTTGAGCAGCAGCTTGTCCTCATAAAGCAGAGAGGTTGTCAGTTTTTCCTCCTCCTGATTCCATTCAAGCGGCATCCAGTAGATGCAATCTTCCGTATACAGGTCGAGCCAGTCCACAAACCGGCGCTCATCTATCATTCGGGCTTCTGCGTATACAAAATCAATCAGATCATCGGCTGTCGGTTTCATGATGATGCTCCCCCGTTTCCTGCGGTCATCATCGTGAATTTTTCCCAGGCGCGGAACTGATTGCGCATCTGCGCTTCGGTGGTGCCATTGTGGACCGCATTCGGATTATTCTCTTCGCCTTCCTCATACAGCCTCTGAATATTTACCCATT
>QIIJ01000052.1 GCA_003232595.1 Aurantimonadaceae bacterium
TGCGCCTGAACGATACCACTCTTGCCGGGGCCAACGCCGAAATACCGGCTTTTGACCGCAGCGCTGTAACCCCTGGCATTGTCCATCTTGGCGTCGGCGCATTTCACCGTGCTCACCAGGCGGTCTATGTGGATGATTTGCTGGCTGATGATCCCTGCTGGGGCATCATCGGTGCTTCACTCAAGAGCACAACAACCGCCGATGCGCTCAACCCACAGAACGGACTTTATACTCTTGCCATCAACGGACCAAAGGGTGCCAGTCACAGGGTGATTGGCAGTGTGCTTGATATCCTGACCGCAAGGCGTGACACCGCGGCCCTTTTGGAAATAATGTCCAGCCCGAGCATCCGCATCCTGTCGCTCACAGTCACTGAAAAAGGCTATTGCCACGACCCGGCCACAGGCAGGCTGGATGAAAACCATGGCGATATTCGTGCCGATTTGGCCACACCCGATGCCCCATCTTCTGCCCCGGGGTTTATCGTCGAAGCACTACGACGCAGATGGCAAAACGGAGCCGGTCCGTTCACCGTCATGAGTTGTGACAATCTGCCGACGAACGGCAAGACAACCCGAAACATCGTGCTGGCACTGGCGGCACTGCGAGATGATGGTCTGGCGAGGTGGATTGAAAACCACGTTTCATTCCCCGGCACCATGGTCGATCGCATTGTGCCGGCAACCACCGATGCCGATCACGCAAAAATTCGAATGGCCACCGGACTTGAAGATGCCCTGCCGGTGGTGAGCGAACCGTTCATCCAATGGGTGATCGAGGACAATTTTTGTGCCGGACGCCCGCCATTCGAGCGTGTCGGCATTGATTTGGTCGCCGATGTCGAACCCTATGAGATGATGAAATTGCGTATGCTCAATGGCGCCCACTCCACCCTGGCCTATCTGGGTTTTCTTGCAGGCTGTGAAACTGTAGCGCAGGTGATGGAACAGCCCAGTTTTGTGAAATTGATAAGTGACATGATGAGCGATGAAATCATACCGACGCTCAATATGCCTGCCGGTGTTGATCTTGCCGCCTATCGTGATGCGCTGATTGAGCGGTTTAAAAATCCCGGCCTTCGCCATAAAACCTGGCAGATTGCGATGGATGGTTCACAAAAACTGCCGCAACGGGTGCTTGGCACCATTGCGGATCGGCTTGCACAAGACGCGTCCTTCGACCGGCTCGCCCTTTGCGTGGCCGGCTGGATGCGTTATGTCAGTGGCAGCGATGAGCGCGGAAATGAAATCGATGTGCGCGACCCTCTTTCCTCCCAATTGCTGGCAATTGCAAAAGAACACATGGGCAATCCGGCTGCGATGGTGCGTGCATATTGCGGGATAAGAACAATATTTGGCGAAGAACTGATGCTGGATGAACGGTTTGCGACAACGCTAACCGCTGCACTTGAGCGTCTCTACAAAGACGGCGCTCAGCAAACGGTAAAAAAAGGAGGTTCATAAACCCTATGCCCTGAATGGACTTGTCCCGGCACACCGAAGAGTTTTTCAACGCCGTATCCAGCAAGCATTGTAACAAGAATCTCTGCACCTAACATCAAACCCTCCAATGTTACCGGATCAAAATATCCGATATCCGATATTCGGCGTTCGATGCGGACAGCCATATTTGCTGGATAGAGATTGATTTTAAGCAATCTGCCGGTCGAGGGCGAACAATCAGGAAACGGGTTTGTGATGTTCGAAAAATGAGCGGAGGAAATAACCCACTTTCTATGCCGATGCGCCAAATGTGCTGTGGGTTGCCGATATCACCTGTGGTGCGCCTCGACCCGGATAATCCGGGGTGGCGTATGTTTGGAATGCTTTGAGAAAGGAGGATAATTGAAGGAACTTGCAGATGCGCGTCCATCATTAACCCAAACGAAGGAGACCTGAATTATGGCCACGATAGGTAGTTTTACCGCTGGAAAAGATGGCTATGTTGAAACAATTCGCACAATGACGATCAATGTCAAA
>QIIJ01000299.1 GCA_003232595.1 Aurantimonadaceae bacterium
GATGAGGCTGTGCTGCAAATGCTGTCCTCCGGCGATACTTTGATGGAGGCGGCGATATTTCTCGACATACCTTCAACTGTCAGTGCGCAGGTGGTTCAGGACGTGGTGCTACTGTCGCTGCCAGCTCCGATTGTCCGGCAAAGCCTTACAGAGAACCGCAAGTTTGCCCTGAACATGATTAACAACCTGTCGATGCGCTCGCATGGGCTTATCCGCCAGATCGAACACTCGCGTCTGAAAACGGCAAATGAGCGGGTTGGCTGGTTTCTGCTGCAATTGGGTATTGAGCAGAGCGGCGGCAAGTCGAGTACGATTACCCTGCCTTATGATAAGTCCACGATGGCGTCATATCTCGACATGACCCCGGAAACTTTCTCGCGCACCCTGAAACAGTTCCGCAACAAGGGGTTTCGTATTCAGAATGACAAAATCACCCAACCGGACCCTGAGGCTCTGTGCCGGTTCTGTGATGAAACCCTCGCCGAGGCTTGTATCTTTAAGGACAAGCCATCTTGCCCGCAGACCTATATTTCTTAGGGCCCGTAATATTCGCGGAACAGTTTTTCTGGATCCATGCCGCAAAAATAACGCAGCAAAATCCAGCCATTTATCAACTGGGTTTTCAAAATTCCGTGGCGTGCAAACCGCCGGGCGGATGTGGTCAAGACCAGAGAAGATTTGCGAACCTTTCCTTTGTGACGCCGCAATAGAATACGCCTTAGTGCGACATCTTCGAGCAGGGGCCAGGCCTTGAGGACACCCGGACCGGGGGCATCCTGCCTGCGAAAGAAAAACCCCTGATCGCCAAAAGTAGTCAGGGGACTGTCAAAGCGGCTGAGCCAGGCAAAACATTTAAGCAGCGCATTCTCCACATCATAACGCAACTGAAAACAGCCCAATATCGTATCTTCACGCATCAGAGTGCGCTGGATGTGATCCAAAGCCTCGTCAGGAATAATGCTGTCAGCATGTAATATCCAGATATAGGTGCCGCGGGCTTGTCCAAGACCCTCGGCAATCTGTCGGCCACGCCCTTTTGCGCACTCAAGCAATTTTATGTGCTGATACTGACGCGCAATATTGCGGCTGTCATCCAGACTACCGCCATCAACAACAATTATGTCCCTGAATTTCAAGCCGGAGAGCTGTTTAAGCAGTCTGCGCAAATGAACACCATCATTATACACCGGAATGATCAGGCTAATATTGGGGAGGGATGCTGTTGCTGTTTCCATAAGCCTACATGGTGTTTGATCTGCGGTCGGCGGTCTTTCATTTCCCGAGTTTCGCGGGAAATTACGGCCTGTCCGAGGTTTCAGCAAGCCTGGTTTGATCTCGCTCCGATTGGTCGCGAAGATTTTCAAGAATTTGTGGGACATCTTGGCGGACGCCGCGTTTTAGCAAACCACGTGGCACCGGAAATTTTGGCCGCAAGCGCGCCCGGTAGCTAACTCTGGTTTTCCCGTTTTCAAGAACTGTCAATATCCACTCGCCTTCTTGTATTTTCATATTTCCGCCCAGTAAACTGATCTGGATATGATGGGGTCGGTCATAGTCAGACCTAAATATGCTCGTGCTTTTTGGCAGTAAAGCCCCGACTTTGATCTTCTGGCGGCGAACGTCCCAACTACCATCGGGGGCGGTTTCCAGGACTTCACACAGGGTCATTTGGGTCACAATACTCAGGGTACGGCGACAATCGGTCATAATCGCCCAGATTGTTTCCGGTGCGGCCGCTACATCAATAGCGCCAAAGACATCAATCGCTTTGTCATTCCGGCTTTTATCTTGCCAGACGGAAATATGGTAATCGCCGCGCAGCAAACTTGCTTCCGCTTCTGGTGTCAAAATTTGTGGAGAAGGCTCCCGGGCATTCGCAGTGTAAGCGAATCCAAGAACCACAATCATGATGTAAAAACAGAACTTGGGAAATAACATATGCAAATGCTATCTCTATAGCTCTGTTATGCAAGGCT
>QIIJ01000474.1 GCA_003232595.1 Aurantimonadaceae bacterium
AGGTTTTTACCGGCAGGTGCAGATAGTCGCCAAGTTCTGAGAGTTCAGCAATTTTTGGTATCATTTCGGCAACTTCGCGGCGGCTGATACCATGCATCAAACCTTTGAATTGAATGTTTTGCAGGCCGGTTGCTTCGTGGTTAACTCCCAATGAAAGGCTGAACATACCAGCTGTTGTGCCGCTGATGTCAATGGAACCTTTTGTCGGTGGGTAGATACCTCCAAGCAGCCGCAACAGGGTGGATTTACCGGAGCCATTGTGGCCGAAGATGCCAAGCCGGTCGCCGTCCTTCAATTCGATGCTAAAATCGTCGATTGCCAAAATGCCGGCATCTTGTCCGCGCAGAATACGTCCGCCGATAGGAACATTTTCACCATCCTTGGGTCGGGCAAACTTCCTGTCGCGACCGACAAGTGGAAATATGACGCTTACATTTTTTGCGATGATAGAGGCCATTGCTCTAAATCCAGTAAATAAGTTTGTTTTTATAGGATTGGAAGCTCCAAATCGCCAAAACACAGCCCACCAGTGTGATGAGCGCAACAATTGTCCAGCTGTCCCACGGAATTGTGCCATAGACAATCGGGTCGCGCATCACCGCGATATAATGGGTCAGCGGATTATACAGAGCAACCCAGGCCCGAACGCCTTCTTCGGTTGGCACCCACAATATTGGCGTTGCAAAATACAAAACCTGCATAAGAGTTGTCAGCAGGTAAACCACATCACGATAGCGGGCGGCAATAATTCCAAACAGACAGGAAACCCAAAGATGGTTGATGGCGTAAAGAAGGAGAACAGCCGGAACACTTGCAAGGACCGCCCATGAATAACTTCCGAACCAAAGGCAAATTGCGATGGTGGGGATAGCCATGTAGGCCAACATAATGAAAGATTTCCACAACAGAGAAAGCAGATAGAGGGTTAGGGGCAGGGGCTCTGTTTTTATCCAGTTTTGGGAACTGACAAAAACGCTCGCACCCCCGGTCACCGCAAGGGTAATAAAGCGAAAGAGCAAAAATCCAACGGCGAGATAGGGGGCAAAAAAGGCTAAAGGCTCGTTGTTCAGAGCGCCGAATATAAACACCTTGGCCCCGATAAACACTAAAAATGTCAGGGCAATCCAGTTTTTGCCAATCATTGTGCGGCGATAGCGCTGGTCCAGTTCACTTACAGCGATTGCCACAGAAAGGCGCCAAATATGCAAGCCCCGTCTAAAAGCGGAACGAGCGGGCTTGCCTGCCTGTAGCTGTGCTTGTCTGATCATTAAGAAATGCTCTCGCACATCCGCATATCAATTATCGTCAACCGTTTGTTATTGTTTGATTTAAACAAAGGGGCTTCCAATCAGTTTAATAAATTTTCGACATGACTCAAGCGCGCTTTTCGCCCTTATGGGTCGGAAAATCAACCGTTTTGAACAGAAATTTCGGTTTCAGCATCAATGCTCAATGACATCCCAACTTAAGGGTGTGCCTCGTTTGACGGCCAGCCTTGCTTTGCGCCCAAGAACCTCGTCATAGTATTTTGGTGCCAACCCCCTGGCAGGCCGAATTCGGCGAATGTTTTCCGTAGAAAATATATCGCCTGGCTGCATATCCTGCGTTACATAAACAGATCGCCGTTTACTGCGGGCTGCAAGGTCTGCATCCGTCACGCCGTAAGATACTTTACCAAGAGCCTCGGTAGCTGTTTTGGTCTCGCGAACCATTTGAGTGAACTCGTCAGGCTCCAGGGAAAAGGCAGAATCGATTGCCCCATCTTCCCGTGAAAGGGTGAAATGCTTTTCAATGACGGTGGCACCCAAAACAGTAGCGGCAATTGGAGAACCAATGCCCAGGGTGTGGTCGGAAAGTCCGGCATGGCAACCAAACATTTCAGCCATGTGGGGAATGGTCAACAGATTGGAGTTTGCCGCCGGTGCCGGATAGCTGCTGGTGCATTTCAGCAATGTCAATTGTGTGCAACCGGAA
>QIIJ01000037.1 GCA_003232595.1 Aurantimonadaceae bacterium
ATACATCAGTCCGTGGCTGCGTATGCCATCACGTTCCGCCCTCACTGTCGAGCGGGCAACCGATGCCGCGTTTTCGGGACTTGCTCCGGCACCCTCGAGCGCCGATGCTGCAAGTTCGCCGACTTGCTCAAGCGTTAAATTCTCATCAGACATATTGTTTCTCCCTAATCATTATCGCTCAAACCTGCCCCGGCACCCGCCACGCGCGATGTCTTGCTTTCAGGGACATATGTTCTTGCAGCCAGTGCCGTCACTTCGCGCCAAACCTCATCGTCAACTTCAACGCCATCCACAGGCATCGGGGCAATCGACACCCCTTGTTCTTCATCATAACACCGAACAACGACATGGTGGTTCGAACTTGGCAAGTCACCGGTTTTGACCACCTTGCCACCCGATACCTGCACTTTTGTCCCGTTCGAAAAATCAAACTGAAAATTGCAACTATGCTGGCTTGCCGCAACGCCGACAAAACCAAAAAGCAGAATTGCTGAATCTGGACTGAGGAGACGAACTTCGCTGCATGACTTTTCCCCTATCAACAGGTCGGCAATCGATGGACCACAAATTGCGATTTGCGCATCGGGGAAAACCATAATTCCCTTATCAGCAACGCTCATTTTCGCTTTACTCATTCCAGCCTGAATGGATCTCAGGGCCGCCCCGACACCGTCATAATTTTGCCCTGCCAACCAGACAGCGGCGCGGCCGATATCTTGGCCAAGCCCATCGGGCAGTCCAGCACCGATACTGGCCTTGCGCGTGATTGTTTCAATTTCATAAAGTGTCAGCCGCATTGCTGCAGCCTTAACACCGGCAACCACCAGTCATCACAATTCTGGCTGGCTATTTCTTCAAACAGCGGTGCCCCTTGATACATATTGATCCGGGTCCAAAGATTTGATTTGGGATCACACTTTGCAGCGCCAAAAAACGAGAGCTTGAACCTCAAAATGTCAAGCGGTAGGCAATCAGCACCAATCAGATTGTCATGAATTTCAGAATATGGGTAATGTTTTGATGTTTGAACACGTCTGACGATAGAGCGGTGTTGCAGGTGCTGTAACAAGAACATCGCCATCGATCGATCTGGATCAGTGTTTGACAGATCGCTGTAAAGAGCGCCAGCCTGACGGGCAATATCCAACGGCATTTCCTGATCATCGCCCGGTTCCTTACCTCGCACCCCCAGTCGCGGTTCCAGTTTTTCTTCTGATGTGTACCAAAAATAATTCTCTGCACCAGGTTGGTCAAAATCCACCTCAAGCGCCCATTTGTAATTCTTTTCCAACAAGGCAGTTAATTCACCCGCTGTCATTGCCGGATCAAGCCTCAACCCGGTTGTATCGGCCATCTGATCACTCAGATCATCGATCAATTCACCATAAGGTTCCAATACCAGCGCAACGATCAGTTCCTGACATTCAAGTGACCACTGTAAAGAGGCATCGATTAATCGGTTCCATGGATCAGGCTTTTCAAGCCACTCTTGGCTAACCAACAATTCGACCTCTTGCAGTTCGGCGCGCAAAACCTTGATGCGATCCTTCTGGCGGCTATCTTCGACATTCCATTGCGCCACATGCCGACGCGCTCTCGCGATCAATTTTCGAACCTGATCGATTGTTGATTTGTCTGCATGAGCGAGCGCGCGCACGCGCGCCAATGCCACTTCACGCGCACACACCCAGTTGTTGAGCAACAAGGCATGTTTGATTAAAAACGGTGCCATCCCCAATCCGGTGGAGTTCCCGATGCCAAGGTTTTTTTTAACTTCATAAGCCAACGGAACGAATTTTTCCTTGTTGCGGGCCTTGGCAATATGTTCGACCAGATCATGGGTGAACCCGCGGATTAACCAGACTGTCAACATTTCCGCTTGAAACGGCCCGGCCAGCTCAGGCCGACCCGCAATGACCACCCGGTCTGCAAACCCGAACTTGCCATTGCCATAAACAGCGGTTGTACGCA
>QIIJ01000130.1 GCA_003232595.1 Aurantimonadaceae bacterium
CCATATGCACCGGGTGCGGCAGGCAATCTGGACACTGAAAAGCTTGTCCGGTATTTTGAAAGCAAAGGGTTTGAGACGGGGATAGATCTAGAAAAATTGAGCGATGCGACACAATTCGCAAATTCAATGCTTACTTTCTCCGCCAATTGAAGGCAGACATCACCCCATAATCAGCCGAAACGCGGCAACCAGTGCTGCCACTCTTATCAACCACTTGAACGCTACCAGATTGATCAATTTCAAAACCCTGAAACCGACCCACGCGCCCAGGAAGATGACCGGGACGAACAACAAATTAAGTTTCAGGCTTTCCGCAGTAATCAATCCAAGATTGGCAGAAAACGGGATTTTGAAGATATTGAGCAGCAGAAAATACCAGCTTCTGGTGCCGACAAAGTCAGCCTTGTTAAGGCCCATCTGCAATAGAAATATGCCAAATACCGGTCCCGCCGCATTGGCAATCATCGTCACCACTCCGGCAATTGCACCAACAATATATGTCCACAGCCCGCTTTTGGCGAAACCCTGTTTGTAACGCTCCAGTATCAGCCCCATCAAAAGCATCGCCAGAATAATCCCGCCAATGACTTTTTCAAAAACATCCTGTGGAATGACATCGACGATCAGATAGCCGATAAAAATTCCGACTGCCGTCATTGGCAGGATTTTCAGCAGGATCGACCACTGGCAGTTGCGGCGATAGTAGATGACAGCAAAAATATCCGCCACAATCAGCATCGGCAAAAGCACGCCGGGCGAAGCCTTGCCGGGAATGGCAAGCGCCATCAACAGCACCGCCAGAATACCAACCCCGCCAACCGATGTCTTGGTAAACCCGACCAGCAACGCCGCCAGAAAGATATAGCCGAAGTCGAGGCTGGTGAAATCAGCTATAATCATTCAGCGATGAAGTCGGGAGAATTGATTTCATGTTTTTTCTGCGCCAGCAGTTTTTTCTGGAACCGCGCCTGAACAAGGTCAACCACAACCATAACAACCAGCACAAAATAGAAGGTTGATTTGGCCATTGGCTCAACAGCAAAACCGAACAGATGAAGTTTTGCCAAATCCCCGCCTTCAGAAACCAGCATGATGCCGACAATGAACAATACAAACAGTCCCAGAACCTCATACATCCGGTTCTTCTTCAGAAATTCAGAAACGTGATCCGCCAGCACCAGCATCAATATACCTGATACAACAATGGCGGTCGCCATCACCCAGAAAACATCCGTCAGCGCAATTGCCGAAAGAATGGAATCGAATGAAAACACAAGGTTCATCACAACAATCCAGATTATGGCTGAGGCGACCGAACGCCGTCTGCCGTTTTCCGCCATACCAATGTCTTCGATCACCAGCATGTGGGATATTTCTTTCATGGCGGTATAGATAAGAAATGCCCCGCCAAGCAGCACGATCAGCGAATGGCCATTGACAGTCCCCTCAAGAACACCGGTCCAGTTCAGATCAAACAGCGGGTCCTGAAAATATTCAATCGCGTTGATTATGACAAACAGGAGCACAATCCGCAGCGCAACCGCACCGATGATGCCGCTTTGGCGAACAAACTTCTGGCTCGATTTTTCAACTTTTTTGGATTCAATCGAAATGTAGAGCAGATTATCAAAACCCAAAACAGCTTGCAGCATGATCAGCATTGCCAGGGTAAACAAATTGTCAATTGAAAAAACGCTGTCCATAGTTACCTCGTGGTTCTGATAGTTGAAACTGAAATTCGATTCGTTTGACTGCCAACTATACAAGAAACCCGCAAACTACACCCGCGAAATTCAAGGGATACTCCCGTGACTGAAATAAAGTCCCGACCCGGCCTGTGGAAAACCGTGTGGATCACCGGTGCAAGTTCCGGCATCGGGCTGGAAATCACCCGGCAACTGGCGAATTCTGGGGTGCAGCTTGCTGTTTCCGCCAGATCAACAGCAATTCTTGATCAACTGGCCAATGAGTTTCCCAATGTAACTGCCTTCCCGCTTGATGTTACAGACGCCGAGGCGGTTACACGCTGTGCTGCGGCAATCGAGACCAGACTGGGGGCCATTGATCTTGCGCTCTTCAATGCAGGCATCAGCGCTGCCAGCACTACGGCAAAACCGTCGGCTGAACTGTTCAAAGACATTGTCAACACCAATTTCCTTGGTGTTACCAATGGCATGTCAGCAGTGGTTACCAAAATGAGCGAGCGGGGCCATGGCCACATCGCCTGGGTTGCCTCGCTTGCCGGTTATAACGGCCTGCCGGGGGCTGGCGCCTATAATGCCTCCAAGGCGCGGCGCTGGTTTCATTGGCCGAAGCGGCGCGCGAGGAACTGGCGCAAATGAACATCACCCTGACCATCATCAATCCCGGTTTCGTGCGCACCGCGATGACTGAAAAGAACAAATTCCCGATGCCGTTTTTAGTGGAACCGGAACAGGCTGCAAAAATCGTGATTGAAGGCCTTGCCCGCAAAAAATACGAAATCGCTTTTCCCTGGCAACTGGTCTGGCTGGTGAAATTCATGCGGCTCCTGCCCTACCCGATATTCTTTTGGATAGTCCGCAAATCAATTATGGCGAAGGACAAAAAACAGGAATCAGCCTGACTTCTTCCCTGGCAGGTCTTCAAAATTCGCCGCTCGTTTCTGCTGTTTTGCCGCAAAGGCTTCCATAATTTCTTCCGGGTGCAACATGGCCATATTCCAGGTGCCAATGAAATCAAGCGTGTCCGCTGTGTTGTGATCGCGGGCATAGGTGATGATCTTCTTGCTGCCAAAAATG
>QIIJ01000187.1 GCA_003232595.1 Aurantimonadaceae bacterium
GCCCCAGCCTTCGCGGGAGCGATGCATTCGAAACGGGCTGTTCTTAGCAGCCGGACTGCTTCCATGTAAACATGAAACAGTCTAGAGTTCTTGTTCAATACGTTCACTCCATTTATAATTTCGCGCAGGTTTTAAAACGGTAAGTATTCAGCGCGTTGGGTTGCTCAAAATTATTCCGTTCTCAATTGCAATCTTAAAACCACGTTCTTGCGTTGAAAATGCGGCCAAGCCATACTGGCACAGAAAATTTTTTGGTTCCCGATTTATGACCACAAGTGTACACTCCACCGGCTCAATCCGGTGGCTTCAAGTTACGGCTAAAAGCCGGATCGGTTTACTTTATAGAATACAATTTTAGCGCCGCAAATGTCGTATTAGCTCAACCGCCATTGCTCTTTCCAAGATAACGCTTTCGATACTCAATAGGTGAAAGCGCATATACTCTTTCAAATTCGCGGTAGAAGTTCGAGCGCGTTAAAAACCCCGATTGGTCCATTACCTGCGTCACATTCAGATTGCTGACCTCCAAGAGCTTGGCGGCGTGTTGCAAACGAAATCCGTTCACATATTGCGAAACATTCATGTTTTGTGTCTGGTTGATGGCTTCTGACAAGGCACGGGCCGGGACGTGCAGGCGCTTGGCCAGACGTTCCAGATTCAGATTGGTATCCAGATACAGCTGGCTTTTCATCAACAGAGAACGGATTGCACCCTCCAATTCAGTACTCTCTCCCGCGGGCAGTTCACTCGCAGGTTTTGCACTGGAACGACGCGAGGACACGCTGGAAAACACGGCGATCGCCAAAATCAGGCTGACAGTCGAAATAATGGAACCATACGAGATCAACTGGATCGCATTGTCCGTGCGCCGCATTGCAAAACTGATCGCAATGCCAGTGTCAAAAACAAGATTGATCACAAGCAATGCCGCCGAGACAAGCATCCATAACCTGAGACTGCGGATCAAGTGCAACGGCGCATGGACAAGACTATTGTCTCCTTTGCGCCAAAGAAGAACCAAAGCCACGGAATAGAAAAGGTAACTGGTTCCAATCGCCAGGTCAAAATAAGGACGTATCAAAGGGAGTATGTGGGGCAAGAGTGCGGCAAAAGCGGCGATGCTCAAATGCACAATTATGGCTGCGCGCATTTTGGTGGCAGGCTGCGTCAGAGCCAAAAAACCAAGATAGATTAATGGCCCGATGAAAAGCGGAATGCTCCTCTGAATAACAGCTAGCTGCTCGACCCCATAGCCAAACCGCAAACCAATCAGCAATGTGCTTATTGCGATCAAGGCAAATACGCAGATAAAAAAACCACGCGCCAGCCGACTGCCAATATCAAGCCGCCATACAAGCACGCAAGCAACCGCAGAAAGCGCAAAGCTCAGAATCGGTAGCGGTAATGCAAGCAAATTACTTTCCCCTTAAGTGTTCTCTTTCGTGCCTGCGCTGTCCTGTATCTTGTCTTCATTGTCCTGCATCAGGATCAAGGACAGCAAAGAGCTGCCTAGGCTATTGTTTTTGCTGCGTTTCTATCAAATATTACTGTCATCACTCATAAATTATGGAGATAACTTGATGAAATTCAGAACTTCAATCTACGCTATTTTTTCGCTTGTGATAGGTGCAACCTCCCTTGTGGCAGAAGAATTCCAAACCGGTCTGGTCGATCTGGCGATAACCGATACCAGGGGCGATCGGCCTCTTCAGGGGTATCTGTGGTTTCCGACAGAACAAACAGAGGGGCAAATCCTGACGCATGGCAATGCCATATGGGAGCCAATTCGCGTTGTTCCCAACGCAGACCTCGCTGAGGGAAAATACCCCCTCGTACTCTTGTCGCATGGTATGTTTGGCAATGCCAGAAATCAGGCATGGCTTGCAAAATCCCTCACCGAAAGGGGCTATATCGTCGCCGCGATTAACCACCCTGGCACATCGACACTTCAACGAAAT
>QIIJ01000185.1 GCA_003232595.1 Aurantimonadaceae bacterium
CCACCCCAAGCCACTACTCCAAAGCTCCTTGCGGGGTGAGCAACACCTTTCCTCCACGGCCTTCGCGACCAGCGTGAGACAGCGCGTCGGCAATCTGGTCGAGGGTATATTCCGCCTCGATTGGCACGTCCAGCACACCTTCGATGAAATAATTGGCCATCTTCTGGTACATGGCTTCAATTTCCGGGCGCGGAGTGGTTTGCATGTATTTTACCAGCCAGAACCCGGTGAGTGATATGCTGTGCACGATGGTGTGGGTCGGAGAGAGCATGCATGGATCGCCGCTCAGGAAGCCGTAATTAACAACAATGCCACCGTCGGAAAGGCTGTCGGCAAGATCGAGGCAGGCGGAACCGCCAATTGCATCGATCGCCAACGAGATATTGGCATCATTGCCGGTGCGGGCGCGCACGCGTTTTGCAAGTTCCGGGCCAGCGACAACCACCAGATCAGCGCCAAGGGCTGCAAGTTCATCAATCAGTTCTGTGCGGCGCACTATGTTGATGGTTTTCACCCCGCGCATTGCCGCAAGCCTGATGATGTGGCGGCCAACAGCAGAGTTTGCGGCATTCTGGATTATCCAGTCGCCGGGGACAAGTTCCTTGTAATCCGTTAGCATCAATTCCGCACTCGGCGGATTGGCCTTCAGCATTGCCGCTTGTCTTATGTCGATGCCCTCGGGGATCTTAATAAACTGACTTGCATCTGCCCGTACTTTTTCTGCCCAGTTGGCACGACCAAGGCTAATCACCTTGTCACCGGTTCGAAGCCCGCTCACACCTTCGCCCACCTCAACAATACGGCCAGCGCCTTCAATGCCGACCGGGGCCGGAAAGTCTGTCGGGCCGGGATAGAGCGCCTCGAACATCAAAAGATCGGCGGGGTTGATGGCAGAGGCTTCAATGGCAACAACAATTTCGCCGGGGGAGGGGGAGCCAACATCATCAACCTCAACTGTTTTGCAAACAAGCTCAGGGCGGCCTGTTCCTAGTAATCGAACTGCTTTCATAATTTACCTTCATTTCTGGCGATCGAGTGCTTGTTATCCGGTATGGTCGAACAATTCACTAGATTAGCGGAACCGACGTCCTCTGTGAATAGGGTTTTGTTGACTGTATCGGTCGTTGGCTTGCGCATACATGACCAAAATGGACTGCTACCCCAATCTGCCATATACCTGATTTAACGGTACCGGAAATCCGGTCAGGGGCGGCCGTCAGGATTGCAATTCGATCCATTCATTGGGAACAATTGTTCTTATACTTTAGCAGCCCGGTGCTGCATTGCTGATGCCGGGCTGAGTGTACTGCCAAACCATTATGCCCTGTAATCTTCTCGATATTATGGTTGATTTAATGAGCATGGAAATATCCTGAGTAAACGGGACAAAAAAGGAAAACGTTTGTCATGATCAATATTTCAGCCGGATGGCTCGGGAAAACGCTTCTGCTGTTTTCGTTTATGTTTGTCGCGGTATCCGGTGCTGCTGGCGATGAAACAATACCCGACCAGTATCCGCAATCGCTGCTCTATTCAAAACCGGTTGAGTTTATTCCCAATGTGTGGAGCGCAATTGGTGCAACAGCACCTTCAGGCTATGACAATGCCGGACACAACAACAATCTCAGTTTCCTGATTACCGGCGATGGTGTGATTGTTATCAATGGCGGTGGCAGCTACGGGCTGGCCAAGGCGCTGCATGATGAAATCAGGCGGATAACTGATCAACCGGTAAAACTCGTGGTCAATGAAAACGGCCAGGGACATGCCATGCTCGGCAACAGCTACTGGGCGGAACTCAATGTTCCGATTATTGCCCACGAGGATGCGGCTGCCGAGTTTGACGAAAGGGCGCTTGATATTCTGGAATCCGCCAGGGGCCGCCTCCGGGAACGGGCTGACAAAACAACCATAAAACTGCCGGATGAGACTTTCAGCGAGAGCAAGGACATCTC
>QIIJ01000358.1 GCA_003232595.1 Aurantimonadaceae bacterium
CACCTTTACCTTGGTTGCAAATCATGCATTCAAGCCGGGGCATGGTTCCGTAACATTCTGGTTTCAGGTTCCTGAAAAGGCATATCAGGCGATTGAACCAGAGGTTTTCTATATGGGCAGCATGGAGCTTCCCGATACCGCTTGGGATAGTCTCAGCGCGCTTTGGAAACGCTATCCAACCTTGTCGTTGGTTCCGCTGAAGGAAATTACCCAACGCTTTGATGATACATTGGCCATCGTCACCAAATTGGTGGTCGGCTTCGCTACAATGGTGCTGATTATGGCGGGATTAGTGATTGCCGCATCGATGAAAGGATTCGAATCGGAAGATCGCAAAAAAAATGGATTATTGATGAGCATGGGCATAACCAAAAGTGCTTGCCTGAAACTCAATCTTTACGACTGGCTCACGGTCTCCTTAATATCCGGTATTGGCGCCATTGCCGGAACATGGTTTGCCGGGCTGCTGATTTACCAGTCCCAGTTCTCACTGACCTATCAGCCCGATCCACTCTGGCTCATCAGCACTATGGCGGCGATTTGTCTCGCAGTCTGCGTAATCGGAGCTCTCTACAGTCGCAAAAGCCTCACCGCATCAATCAATAATTTATTGCAGGATTGAATTATGACATTGAAGACAGGCGTTGATCCAATTTCGGTGCGCTCATTGACTTGATGATTGTCATGGCAACGTTGGTGATAGCGAAGAAATCGCTGTTGCGATATGGTTGCTTAAGAGGGCTATCTCTAAGGCGATGCTGAATACCCCCAAGTAAAGGAGCAATACCTGACAGATATAGTTGATAAAGCAACCCGTTCCCGCATGATGGCAGGAATCGGAAGCAAAGATATCAGACCTGAAATGAAATTGCGCCGCGCACTTCACGCAGCCGGTTTCCGTTTTCGGCTGCATGTCAGAAATTTGCCAGGAAAACCCGATCTCGTCTTTTCAAAATTCAAGGCTGTGGTGTTCATGCACGGCTGCTTCTGGCACCGTCACCAAGGCTGCCGCCTTGCCAGCACACCAGCCACGAACGCAAAGTTCTGGCAGGAAAAATCGGGACAAATGTCGAACGTGACAAGCGCAATCTCTCGGCTTTGAACGATCTGGGATGGCGAACCGGAATCGTCTGGGAATGCGCTGCAAGAGAGATGTCCAACGCGCAGATAGTGAATGCGGTAGGCACTTGGCTGCATACCTGTGAAACTATTCTCGCGTTACCTGATCGATGAACACCTGCCCTGTTTTGCGTTTGAAGAACAGGCATCTGGAATGCCATTTTTGGTAATAAATGATGTAGGGAAATAGCGTAGGCTCGGCGGGAGGTTTTGGACGAAAATTTGGACTGCAAGATAGAAGCAGCGCCATCGGTTGGCTCGTATATGGTTGATAAGACAAAGAAATATGCGCCGTCACCGGAGACACCCTTGCGGCGCTTTGTCCAATTAGTCTTTTGTTTTCAACACCTCCAGCGCCATCGCTCGATTTTTACAACATCAGAGGGTGGGAAAGATTTTCCAATCTTTGCGAGAAAACCTTTCCCACCTCTTGGCCTAGATGAGTTGCACAGTCTGGGAGGCTAGTCGGTTCAGTTGAGGTGGCGATTGGAGGTGGGTGCATGGGCCAGCGAGCGCGCTTGTTTGATTGTCTTTATTGATCGCAGTTCTCCGCCCTCCAGTAACCGCGCAATTTCCGCCGCTATCTGATCGGCGGCAATAATCAGCGCAGTATCAAGGTGGACATAGCGCTGTGTGACGCCGCGCGGCGCGTGGCCGAGTAGACCGGAAATGGTCAATTCGCTAAATCCTTGCGACGCGGCCATGCTGGCGAAAGTATGGCGCAGCGTGTGCGGGGTCACATTTGTCAGCCCCGCTCTCACGCAAACGCGGTCCAGCACGCGAACAACGCCAATGAAATGGCCGTCTCCCCAATCTGCTGGAAAGA
>QIIJ01000381.1 GCA_003232595.1 Aurantimonadaceae bacterium
ACCATGCTGTCAGTATTGCCTGTGCTAAGCAAGGCCAAATTGACAATAAACGGAGAATTCCATGCTTGTTTTACAAATATTTCCTCCCGCACTTGACCTCAAAAGCCCAAGCCCGTTTTCAATGAAAGCGATCGCCATGATGCAAATGAGCGGGCTTGACTACGAGTTGAAACCTTCCGACCCGCGCAAAACGCCAAAAGCAAAATTGCCTGTGCTGAATGATGGTGAAAAGAGCATCCCCGATTCAACCCATATTTTTGCCCATCTGAAAAAAGCACACGGGTTTGATCCCGACAATGCACTCAGCACGGAACAACTGGCTATTGCCGAGGCGTTCAGGCGGTTGATCGAGGAACATCTATACTGGGTTCTGGTACACTCGCGCTGGATTGAAAACGGGGATACGATACGACGTGTATTCTTTGCCCCGGTTCCGGCACTTATGCGCAAATTTGTCTTCAAGATGGTTGTTAAACAGGTGAAATCTTCGCTTCACGGCCAGGGCATGGGTCGGCATACCATACGATCGAGGAAATCCATGCATTTGGTGCCGCCGATCTGAAAGCAATCTCTGACTATCTCGGGGAAAACGACTATTTTTTTGGTGATCAGCCGACATCTGTTGATGCGACACTATACGGAATGCTGAGCAACATCATTATTCCACCACTTGAAACCGAACTGAAAAAATCAGCCCTTTCCTTCGACAACCTTGTGGCTTTTCACAATCGTTTTGAAAAACGATTTGATCTGGTAAATTAGGTAGTGGCCCTTTCCACCCGTACACAGGTGTCGTGGAACGCTGCACCTCCATGGGGGGCAATCGGCTGCGAGTTGGTGAGTGTGTTGATGCCTTTGCCGTCTGGATAGGCTGTATTTGGCCAGATACCTTCAGCAATCACCACGCCGCGTTGCATGGCGTCGCTCAATTTTGCGCAAAGAGTGACCGCGCCCTGCCCATTGACCAGCCGCACACTATCGCCGTTACCAATTTTAAGAATTGCCGCATCCTCGTGATGGATCATCACCGTCGGTTGGCGTTCTTTGGCAATCGAACTTTTGATGTTGTTGAAAGTAGAGTTCAGAAACGACCGTGACGGAGATGTGGTAAGGCGGAAGGGGAATTCCTCACTCGCTTTGTCCGTCACATCCCAATGGTCGGGGAATGCGGGGGCAGCAGCCACATCGCCCTGCAGGCCAAGGTTTTCAGGGTCTGCCTTGAACCGGAATTTGCCATCCGGCCAGTTAAAGCCGTTCAGATAATGAGCCTCTTCAAAAGAGGGCTGGCAATCGTGCCATTTGTCCTGTTCCATTTCTATCAGGGAGCCGTAGTTGCTTGATTGCAACATATCTTCAATCAAAGCCCGTGCGGTGTTGCCAAAGCCTGGCAGATCGGCCACCCCAAGGCGTTTTGCCAGTTCTTCTATGACACAATGGTTTGAGCGACACAGCGGCGGACCATCAATGAGCTTCGGGCCGGGAATGATATATTGATGACCACCGCCACGATAGATATCATCATGCTCGACAAACATGGTAGCGGGCAGGACGATATCGGCAAACATTGCGGTTTCAGTCATGAATTGCTCGTGAACAGCGAGAAACAGATCCTCACGGGCAAGACCCTCAAGCACTTTTGTCTGGTCCGGGGCGATGCTTGCCGGATTGGTGTTCTGTACCAGCATGGCCGTTACCGGCGGGCCACCAAAAAGCGCGTCCTTTTCGCCTGTGCCAATGCGGGTTTGTTCGAGGTGGCGAATATTTGCATCACACAGATCATCCCCCTCTATCCGGCTTTGGTCGAGATGATAAATTGCGCTATTGCCATGAAATGCCCCCCCACCTTCATATTGCCATGCACCTTTCACAGTAGCAATACAGCTTGCGGCGTGCATGTTGGTGGTGCCGTTGCGTGAGCGGGTGAAACCATAGCCAAGGCGGAAATAGCTGCGATCGGTCTCACCAACCAGCCGGGCAAATGCCTCGATTTCTGCGGTCTTCAATCCGGTGATTGCTGCCGCCCATTCTGGAGTTCTTGATTGCAAATGTGATTCAAGTTCCCGGGGCTTGTCGCTGAATTTGTTGAGATAATTCCAGTCGGCATAACCATCGCGAAAAAGTACATGCATAACCGCACAGGCCAGCGCACCATCTGTACCAGGCTTTAGGCAAAGCGCCATGTCGGCCTGTTTCATGGTGTCATTGTGGTAGATATCAATTGCCACAATTTTCGCACCGCGGGTTTTGCGCGCTTTGATTACGTGGGTCATGACATTGACCTGGGTCGAGACCGGGTTGGTGCCCCAGATCACGATGCAATCGGACTTCGCCATTTCGCGCGGATCCGGCCCCTTGATGGCGCCTGTTCCTGCTGCAAAGCCGGTCCAGGCGGGATGAACACAAATCGAACCGAAAAAGCCTGAATAGCGTTTGGCATGGCGAAGACGGTTGATTGAATCACGTTGCACCAGGCCCATGGTGCCCGCGTAATAATAAGGCCACACCGCCTCGCTGCCATGTTTTGCCTCGGCTTTCAGAAAGGCTTCCGCGATCTCGTCCAGGGCATCGTCCCAGGTAATATCCTGCCACTCGCCTGCACCTTTTCGACCGGCACGTTTAACTGGCTTTAACAGCCTGTCGGGATGATGCACACGTTCTGCGTAACGTGCAACCTTGGCGCAGACTACGCCCGCCGTATAGCTATTGTCCTTTGCCCCGCGAACCCGGCCGATCTTGGTCCCGTCAATAATCTCCACATCAAGCGCGCATGTCGATGGACAGTCGTGGGGGCACGCAGAATGGCCGGTTTTTATATCGAATGGCTTGTTCAAAATTTATTTCCAGAATCGAACGGCACAATTGCCTGCCGCATACTCATGCAGGCAAAGCACAAATTCAACCCTAAATCGCAGTCAACAACTTGACCGGGCGGAGCGATTAAGCAATCGTGTCACTCAGTCAACAATCTGATGGACAATATCTATGAAATTCCTGACCGTGCTTCTTTCCGCTGCAATGATGCTGCCTGGCCCGTTTTTTGCCTTTGCCGATCAAGGCCCCCATACCAATGATGTACTAGGCAAGTTGTTTCGCTATAAAGCAGACAAGGCTGAAAGACTGTTGCGGCTGGACGAGTTTCCCGGATGCGATGACCCGCGGGTGCTAAAAAAGATCGTCAAACGCTACAACTGGGCGGAAAAGCACACCTGGCGCCGCGGGGTTGATCTCAATGACGTGACCCAGGCCGGAGAGCGGCTAACCCTTGTCGGCGATGACCGGCTGGTTAATCGCCGGTATTGCCGCGGCCATGCGCGCATGTCGGATGGTCGTCATTCGTCCGTATATTACCTGATTGAACAGCGCCAGGGATTTGCCAGCATCCGCTGGAATGTGGAGTTCTGTATAACAGGCCGTGACAATTGGCGGGTCTATAACGGCTCCTGCCGGTCGTTGCGCCGCTGATCTTGTTGCAATGCTGAAAAATCTGCCTCCTTCCATACGTCGCTGGGGAACGATTGCCCTTGTTGCAGCAGGTCTTGTGTTCCTGGCCTACAATCCCGACCTGCTGTTTGAACCGCAGGAGGAAACCGCAAGACCTGCCGACAACACCAACCGCCAGCAACCAGAGGGGGCC
>QIIJ01000111.1 GCA_003232595.1 Aurantimonadaceae bacterium
TAATCCTGCGAGGGGTAATTTCATTGGCAATACCGCGCACCAACGCTTCGACCGCGCCACCAACCGAGGAAAGCGCAATCTGGCCCGGTTTACACTTGCGTGCCGGGGCACCGCTGACCAGCACAATTGAGCCATTCTTGCTCATGTGTTCAGCCCCGAGCCTCACCACATTGGCGTAGCCCCACAACTTGTCAAACGAGGCCCGGTAGCCATCCAGGTCCATCTCAAGAAATGGCCCGATAGCGCGAGAACCGCCGGTTGCGGATGATACCAGAATATCGAATGGCGCATGTTTTTGAAACAGGTTTGAAAGTGCATCCCGGTCCAGCACATCGCATTTATCCCCCGGGAAGATCACCTGCCCGGTCCGGGTTACGGCTTATGGCAACAACATTGGCACCAAGTGCTGCGAGTTGTTTTGTAGCCGCAAGACCTATGCCTGAAGTGCCACCGAAAATTATTGCCTTTTTGCCTGCCACGTCCATATCGTTGTTACCCCTGTTGTTGGAACTATCAGATGTATCTTTGCACTGACCACTTGTTCCAATTGGAAAGTGGCCGCACAGGCTACCTGCTTCAGATATAAACAGGCATGCTATTCTGGAGATATTCACGGTCCTTCGTCAACCCTCTTTCATCATCAGCTACAACCCGACAACAACACTGACCTTCAAGTGTCTGTTGAGCAAAAGTTCGGAATGTTGCCAATTCCTTCCGAATCCGCCAACTTTCACTCCGGTTGTGTTACATTATACCAAAGGAACTTAATATTGACCCATATGATGGCCCAAATTCGTTTACCGGCAAGGCGTATCTCGAAGGGTGATGCGGGGCATCATTCGAGAGATACAACGATGTTCGGTGAGCGAATTTGGGTCACCGAAGGCCGGGTTTCCAGGGGTTTAGCCTGCCCCGGACTTGATCCGGGGTTGTTGCGATCAGCTCGTGGTACCAGTACCAAGTTGCCAATCGCGCCTAGCCAAAACCCCTGGAAACGCCGGTCATATGAGTCAATATTAAGTTCCTTTGGTATTACCCAATGGGCTGAATTGCCGGAGGAATTTTTTGCCTGAATCTTTGCATATGTGGGTGACATTTTTTATCATCCTTTGCACCATTACAGCCTTTGCGATTGAGCGCTGGGCGATAGAAATTGTGTCACTGGCGGCGGTGGTGGCTTTTGTTCTGTTGTTTGCAATTGTGCCAATGGCAGGCGATGTGCCCGAAATTTTACCGGCTGATCTGATTGCCGGGTTTGCCAATCCGGCACTTGCGACCGTTCTTGCCCTTTTGGTCATCGGGCAGGCACTTTTTAACACAGACGCGCTTGAAAAACCGACCCAGTGGATGTCAAAACTGGGTGGACCAAGTGGCAAGCGTACAATCATTATCCTGTTGATTGTAGCAGCCGTTGTCAGCGCATTTTTGAACAATACCCCGGTCGTCGTGATGTTCATTCCGATTGTCACAGCAATTGCCCGACAGCGGGGCTTTGCCGCCTCGCGGGCTTTGATGCCCCTGTCTTTCATAGGAATTCTTGGAGGCATGACAACGATGATCGGCTCTTCAACCAACCTGCTTGTTGCCGGTGTCGCTGCCAAATCCGGACTTGATATCGGGTTTTTTGATTTCACCATTCCCGGTGTTATTCTGGCGCTGGTCGGCGGGGTTTATGTGATATTCATCATGCCGATGATGCTTGGGCGTGAGGAAAATGTCGACAAGGCTGCCATCCCCACGAGCGGCAAACAATTTGTGGCTCAAATTGAAATCACCGAAGATCACGCCCTTCACGGCGCTTCATCCATGGCCGGTATGTTTCCTGATCTGACCGACATGACTGTGCGTTCGGTCCTGCGCGGAAAGTCGACCATCCTGCCGCCATTTGAAGATGTGGAACTGACGCTTGGGGACATCATAATTGTGGCTGCGACCAGAACCGCACTCACACGCGCGCTTGCCATGGGAGAGGCATCACTGCCGGTGATGCCAGAGCATGCCCGTAGCGAGCATCGCGAAACCGATGAATTAACCGGTGTTGAAAAAAACTTCATGCTGGCCGAAGCCGTGGTTGCACCCGGATCACGTTATGCCAACCGAACGATTGAAAACTCTGGTATCCGCGCCAATTACGGCACTATGGTAATCGGGCTGCAGCGCCGCACCAATATGGAGCGCTCGGCAGTGCGGGAAACCAGGCTGGAAC
>QIIJ01000526.1 GCA_003232595.1 Aurantimonadaceae bacterium
ATCTCCAAAGGCGACCCGATCAAGACCGGTGTGCAGGGTTTCATGTATGACATCCGCACCGCTTTGCTGCCTTTTTTGTTCCTGTTCAATACTGAATTGTTGTTGATGGACGTTGGGCCATTGAAAGCGGTGTTTGTATTTGTTGTTGCGACAGTTGCGATGATGCTGTTTGCCTCGGCAACACAAAGCTGGTTTTTCACGCGTAACAGGATCTGGGAATCTGTGGCATTGCTGCTGATTGCATTTACCCTGTTCAGGCCGGGCTTCTGGCTTGATTCTGTCTCGCCGCCATTTGCTGAAAAACCAGGCGCTGAAGCCTTGTTGCTCGCCGCAGATATGCCCGAGGGAGCAACCATGCGGGTGAAGATTGTCGGCCCTGATTTTGATGACGCGGATATCAACAATAACACAAGCCTCCTCTTAAATCTGGGCGCGAAAGGTGACGGGGAAACCCGCCTCACCCAGGCCGGACTGAATGTTCTGGATGAGGAAGGCAAGGTGGTGATTGATGGCTTGACGTGGGATTCCAAACTCACACATCTCAACACGCTGTTTACAATGGGCGAACTTGATAACCCGCTTATCATTGATACTATTTATGTGGAACGAGAGCGCCAGCCGAAGGAGCTGTTTTATATCCCGGCATTGCTGCTGTTGGGTTTGATCATCTGGCTGCAACTGCGCCGCCGGGAACCACAGATCAAACAACAATCAGCGCAGGAGGCTTGACCAATGTATAAATCCATTCTGCTACCGGTTGATCTCAATGAAAAAAGCTCATGGAAGAAGACCCTGCCGGTTGCTGCCAAGATGGCGCAGGAAGATGGGGCAAAACTACACATTCTAACAGTTATCCCGGACTATGGAACGTCGATGGTTGCGTCATTTTTTCCCGCTGACTATGTCAAAAACGCCATGGCCGAAACTGAAAAGGCACTATCAACCTTTGTCGAGGCAAATGTTCCTCCAAAATTAAGCGCCGAGGGACATGTCAGGCACGGAACGATTTACAAGGAAATAATACAGGCGGCCGACGGACTTGGGTGTGATCTGATAATTCTGGCTTCCCACCGCCCTGAAGGAAAAGACTACTTGCTGGGCCCCAACGCAGCGCGTGTTGCCCGCCATGCCGAGCAATCTGTCTTTGTGGTTCGCAACAACTAAAACCAGACATAATCCAGTAATTGTCCGGTAGCGAGGTTGAGATGGGGCATGTGTTTCACAGACACTCTAGCGCTGTGCCAATCGAAGTGGCGTCCGCAAAGGGCTGCTATTTTTATGATATCAATGGCAAACGTTATCTGGATGGTTCCGGTGGCGCTGCCGTTTCATGTCTTGGCCATGGTGATGCTGAAGTTACATCAGCCATCAAGGCACAGTTGGACAGGGTAGCATTTGCCCACACGGGTTTTTTTACATCCGCTGCCGCCGAAGAGCTTGCAAACCTTCTGATTGCCAATGCTCCTGAAGGCATTGAGCATGTCTACCTTGTTTCCGGCGGATCAGAAGCCGTTGAATCGTCTATTAAACTGGCCCGGCAATATTTTCTTGAAATTGGCCAGCCCGAACGTTATCGGATAATTGCCCGCCAACAAAGTTACCACGGAAACACCCTGGGTGCGCTTGCAACCGGTGGCAATATGTGGCGGCGCGAGCCGTTTGATCCATTGTTGATCGACACTTCCCATATCCCCCCCTGTTACGCCTATCGCAACAAACAGGATGGCGAAACTGATTACGATTATGGCCAGCGGGTCGCCAACAAGCTGGAACAACAAGTGTTGGAACTGGGCCCTGAAACCGTTATGGCATTCATAGCCGAGCCCGTGGTTGGCGCAACTCTTGGAGCGGTGCCCGCTGTCGATGGATATTTCACGCGCATCAGGGAGATATGCGACAAATACGGCGT
>QIIJ01000361.1 GCA_003232595.1 Aurantimonadaceae bacterium
CCCCGTTCAGCAACCCATCTGGCCACAATTACAACCATTTCTATCGCCTTGCCCATGACAATGAGGCCATATTCTTCAAGGCCAAATGGCATTAAAATCATCGATACAAGCGCCATTGGCATAACCACAAGCGAAACCAGTGGCATAGCTGCAAGATTTGCCACCAGCCCCAGAGGCGCAAAACGGTAAAAGTGGTATGCAGCGAACAGGCCTGTGGCAAATCCGGCCACAAGCGATGTGACTGCCAGCCCGGAAAGCCCCCTGAAACCTGAACGCAAGACCGCATGCCAACGGTTTGAGGGGGGCCGGTAGGCGATGTTACGGCGATAGCGGGACCATGTCTCATAGGTGGCAATCAGCGCGGCAACGGCCGCAAAGGACATTTGAAAGCCGGGGCTGACTATGGATTCAGGCCGCCAGATCAGAACAATGAGCGCGGCAATTCCCACATTGCGCATGGTCAGGGCCCGGCGGTCCAGCAAGATTGCCACCAGCATGATTGTAATCATGATCCACGCGCGCTGGGTGGCAACACTTGCGCCTGATATTGTCAGATAGATGGTGGCAGAAAAAAGCGCTCCCCCGGCAGCCCATTTCCGAATGGGATAATAAAGCGCGACAGTCGGTATCATCGCCAGAATACCACGAATGAGGAATATGATCGTTGCAGTCACCAGAGCCATATGAAGTCCGGAAATTGCCAGAATGTGCGCAAGGCCTGACAGGCGAAGCGCCTCTGCCGTGTCCTCGCCAATCCCACTCCGGTCACCGACAATCAGTGCGGTGGCCAGTGCCCCCTGTTCGCCCGGCAGGCTTTCGCGGATGCGTGTTGCAATACCGGTGCGCGCTGATGATATCGACAAAGCCGCCCGTTCTCTCCAGGGTAATTCAACGGTCACATTGGCCGGTTCCGGCTTACCCAAAAAAAACCCGTTCGCACCGATACCATTAAACCAGTTATTAAATGCAAAATCATAAGCACCGGGATAAGCAGGCCCCGATGGCGGTCTCAAACTCACCAGGCCGGATATTCCCGTACCTACCTCAACCAGCGGATACTTTCCCCTTGCTGAAACCCTTACAGTCTGCGGCACAACCTTTGACCGCCCGTCAAATCCGGTGATTTTTATCGTATAGCGCACCCGATTTTTGGGGCGCAGCTCTCGTTTGAACACAAGTCCGGTAATTGTTGCACGGACGGGCCGTTCAATCATGCTGGTGTTGACAGTGTCCGTGCGGATTTTGCCTGCTGTCATACCTCCGAATATGCATATGGCGATCAATGCTATGTTTCCAGATAATCGTCCATAGGATTTTATGGCAATTGTAATGCTTATTGTCAGTGCCAGTAGAAGTGCGAGCAAAAACGGCTCTCTTGGCAGAGTGAAATAGGCCAGGGTGCCAATGCCGAATGCCACCGGTAAGGCCTGAAACCTTGCCCCGGTTTCGCTCTCATAATGAACCGCCTGTTCGAAGCGATGGCGCATGTGCCAGGCATTGTGTCTGATAAATGATGGCAGGAACTTTTTGAACCGTGCGGGCAACAGTCTGATCGAAACATCAAGCGCGTTTGCATCCACATCGGGGAGCACCGGTAAATCAGGGCTGCCTGAAACCTGCAAAGGTTCGGTAAATTCGGTTTTTACAGGGCCTTGCGGCTTTTTTTCACTCATTAGTTCTCGGCCATTGGCTTGCTTCCAGACGACACTATGCTACATCAGCGCCAAAATATCACGCTCTTCGAGCCGGGATGCAATCGCCATGAATAAATCGAGCCAATCACACGCCAAAATGGTGGTGACCCGCTTTGCCCCCTCACCGACCGGATTCCTCCATATTGGCGGTGCCCGAACTGCCCTGTTCAACTGGCTCTATGCCCGAAGCCACGGCGGCAAGATGCTGCTGCG
>QIIJ01000582.1 GCA_003232595.1 Aurantimonadaceae bacterium
TGGGTGATCGATCCGATCGACGGCACCGCCAATTTTGTCCGTGGCATTCCCGCCTGGTGCGTGGTGATTGCGGTTGTCCACGAGGCAAGGACCAAAATCGGCGTGACCTATGATGCGGTTCATGAAGAACTTTATTCAGCCGCCGAGGGTAATGGTGCTTTCCTCAATAACAAACCCATAAGGGTTGCCAAAACCACCGGTCTTGATGATGGAACGGTTGCAATCAGCGTATCCAACAGTGCCGACAAACACCCGATCCTGCGTTTTGCCGGAATGCTGGCAGACGAGGGTGGCGTATTTGTCCGCATCGCCTCCGGCGCTCTCACCCTCGCCTATGTCGCCTGTGGCCGGGTAAACGGATATGCCGAAGCCCACATGAACGCCTGGGACTGCCTTGCCGGCCAATTGCTGATCAAAGAGGCGGGCGGCAGAATTGAAGATCAAAATGCCGACGATATGCTGAAACACGGCGGAAGAGTGCTCGCATCCACGCCGGTGATATTTGACCGGATTGTGGAACTGGCCAATGAGGCATTTGAATAGGGCCACCTGCCTGCTCCCCTCACCCCGCCATCACCAAATCCGCATCAGGTTCTGTCTTTGCAATCGCTGCAACAAACTCCAGAAACGACTTTCGCAAGTAATGCGTGCCGGAATTGGGTGGCCAGATGGCGTAGATGCCAAAAGACGGTGCCTGCCAGTCGGGTAGAACCTCGACCAACTGACCATCTTTCATCGCCTCATCAACAAAAAAATCCGGCAGCATGACGATGCCGCAGCCCTCGAGCGCCATACGTCTTGCTGCAAAACCGGAATCCACCGATATGCGGTGGGACATGCGCACAATTTGTTCCTTTTTGTTTGTCCTGGATGTCAATGAGATGGCCCGGACCACGCCAACCAGGTCGATCAGTTCCAATTTTTCAAGGTCAACGGCATTTCGTACTTTATCTTTGCCATCAAGATAATCTGGCGAAGCGCAAACTATCAGCCTGCCATCGGCAAGCTTGCGCGAGATAAGCGAACTGTCCTCAAGTTGCCCGATGCGTATTCCCAGATCAAAGCCTTCCTCAACAATGTTTGATCGCCGGTCACTGAAATTGATCGACAGTTCCACCTTGGGATAATGCCTGGCGAAGGTCGCAACCCGGGTTACAAAACGCGCATATTGCAGGATCGCAGGCGCTGCAATTTTAAGGCTTCCACTCGGGTTGGGTGCAAGATTGCCGATTTCCGCAAAGCCCTCTTCCGCCGCCCGCAACATTTCGTGGGCCGATCCCAGCAATTGAACACCGGCAGCTGTTAAACTGAGTTTGCGGGTAGTGCGATAGATCAGCGGTGTATCAAGTTGGCGCTCAAGTGAGGTCACATGATGACTGGCAACCGATGGAGAAATACCAAGCCGCTTTGCTGCGGCACGAAATGAGCCTGCATCGGCTACTTTGGCAAATACTGCCAGCGCATGAAGATGATTGAGCATTGGTATTCCATCAATTTATCGAATAATCAAAACGATTAAAACTATCTTATATCATAAACAGCGATATGTCATGGTCCGGTCGAACAAATATTCAACAACAGGAGACCAGACCAATGAAACTGTTATCGCTTGCCGCTGCCGCGGTCATTTCCCTCGGCCTGTCGGGCATTGCCCATGCTCAAAGCACAAAAGAAATTGTCACCGCCGCCATGACCGGATTGATGGTCAACAAGGACGTATCGGTGATCGACAAGTATTTTGCCGAACCTTATATCCAGCACAATCAGTCGGTGCCAACCGGGCTTGCCGCCTTCAAGGGTCTGGCCGATAGGGCGATTGCCAAAAACCCGGCCTTCAAATACAAAATGATCCGTGTCTTTGCCGATGGTAATTTCGGCGTTGCCCACGGCATCTATGAGGGTTTTG
>QIIJ01000169.1 GCA_003232595.1 Aurantimonadaceae bacterium
CCCGGCTCGACAAATTCCTGATGGCAAATCTGCGGATAGACCAGCATTCCCACAACCGTGGAAAAAGTTGGCCCCCTGCCCTGTTCGGGAAGACCACCAACACCCAACGGTCGCCCGATGCGAACATTGCGCGCCAATATCCTGCGAGCCATTTCCGGCAATCCAGTTAGCTCACTGGCCCCTCCGGTCATTACAATCCTTCTTCCGCATACATCCATCATGCCGGTTGCCTGCAGACGTTCGGTAATTGCATTAAGAATTTCTTCGACCCGGGGTCTGATTATACGCGTCAGTGTAGAACGGGTAATCTGGTTGGAAATTCCATCAAGACCAACTTCCTCGACCTGAATAAGATCCCGCTCATCACTTTGCCCCGGCAAAACCGAACCATAATAGGTTTTTAACCGCTCAGCAGTTTCCACACTGACCGATAATTGTCGCGCAATATCAATGGTCAGATGATGCCCCCCAATGGCAATGGCATCACTATAAACCAGTCTTTCGTCGTTAAACACAGAAACTGTGGTGGTGGCACCGCCAAAATCAACCACTCCAACTCCAAGCTTTGCCTCATCATCAACCAGAGTGGCTAAGCCGCTGGCATAGGGAGTGGCAATTAATGCCTCAATCTGCAAATGACAGCGGTTCAACACCAGTTCGATATTGCGCATGGCCAGAGTTTCTGCCGAAATTACCGCAACATCGACACTAAACTGATCACCAACCATTCCCAGCGGGTCACTAATTCCCTTTTGCCCGTCAAGACAAAATCCAATTGGCAGAGCATGAATAACTGAGCGTTCATTGCGCACTGTGCGCTCATTAACGGCCGCTAAAACCCTGGAAATATCGCCGCGCTCAACTTCAGTGCCATCAAGTGAAACCGAAGCACTAAACGTTTCCGACCCTAAGCGGCCCGCACTTACATTTACGATTACGGATTCCACCGTCAGCCCCGCCATGCGCTCGGCGGCACCAACCACGCTGCGAATAGCCTGCTCGGCCTTGGCAAGATCGCTTATTACTCCGCTTTTAATTCCCGCTGATGGTCCATAACCAAATCCGACAACATCGACCACGTGGCTGCGATCTTTTAGAGCCTTGCCTTCAGCACGGGGCACCAGACGCGCCACAATACAACAGATTTTTGTTGAACCGATATCAAGCACAGCAACAAGGCTTGATTTTCCGGGCTGAACCGGGCGAAGCCGGGCGGTAAATGAATCAGTAATCATCAAATCTTCTCTAAACTCTTGTTTATCAATACTATTGTCACAAAGCCTTAGGTCGAAGACTCTTGGGTCGAAGACTCTAGTATTAAGGTTCTTCGCGTTTATTAACTCTTAAGGCCGCAATTGTGGCCACTCTCATATCAATAACAGACACGTCTCTATCCAACAGTTGCGATTTGTTTTGTGCTTCTTGCAGTTGGAACAGGGCGCGCCCTACTTCGGTTTCTGGCAATTGTATCCTTAGGCCGGAACTGTAAATCATATCCCAGCGTCTATCGGCAATCCGGCTCAGGGCCAAAAGCTCCTCTTTAAGAATCGGGTAGTTTTCAAGGGCAATTATCATATTCAATGCATCGTCGGCCGCACCATCACCAATCACCAGCGGCAGGTTTTCATCTGCTGCGGTGGCGCTGGCAATTTGTATTCCCCTGCCATCGATAACAAAAGTCACTCCATCCACCCGCCAACGGGCAATCGGAGTTACTTCAGAAACCTCTACAATCAAACTGGATGGATAGATTTTACGAACGCTGACATCGCTGATTGATGGAATTTCAAGAATTCTCAATCGCGCCGCCTCCACATCAAAATTAAAAATATTGGTTGTCGAATCAATGGCGATTGCTGCTGCAATATCTGCTTCCATAGCCATGGACTGACC
>QIIJ01000081.1 GCA_003232595.1 Aurantimonadaceae bacterium
ATGGTGCAAAACCACCTGTTGCAATTGCTTTGTCTTGTGGCGATGGAACCTCCGGCATCGGCGGATGCGGATTCTTTGCGAGATGAAAAACTGAAGGTGCTGCGCGCGCTTGCGCCGATCAGCCCGGCCAATGCTGACAGTCTCACTGTGCGTGGTCAATATACCTCCGGCGCTTCGGCGGGTGGTGCAGTCAGCGGTTATCTTGAGGAGCTGGAAAGCGGTGAAAGCAACACGGAAACCTTTGTTGCAATCAAGGCTACAATCGAAAACTGGCGCTGGGCCGGTGTGCCGTTTTATATGCGTACCGGCAAGCGACTGGCTGCCCGCATGTCCGAAATTGTGATCAACTTCAAACCCGTGCCCCATTCCATATTTCCCGATGAGGTGGGAATTCCGGTGCACAATCAGCTTGTTATCCGATTGCAGCCTGACGAAGGTGTCAAACAATGGATCATGATCAAGGACCCCGGCCCTGGCGGCATGCGATTACGCCGGGTACCACTGGACATGAGCTTTGCGGAAGCGTTTAATGTGCGCAACCCCGATGCCTATGAACGGTTGATTCTTGATGTTATTCGCGGCAATCAGACATTGTTCATGCGCCGCGACGAGGTTGAGGCTGCATGGGCCTGGATTGACCCGATTTTGCACGCCTGGGAAGAGGCCGGGCAGAAGGTCAAGAACTACACGGCGGGCACCTGGGGGCCATCGGCGGCGATTGCACTGATTGAGCGCGATGGCCGCACCTGGCACGACGAGGAAGGATAAGCGTATTTGATGAATTTGCCCAAAAACCTGTTGCTGCACGAATTTGACAGCAGCGCCGGTCTGGCAGCTGCACTTGCAGGAGAAGTTTCTCACCAGTTGGAGCGCGCGATACAACGAAGCCGCAAGGCCACCCTGGCCGTTTCCGGCGGGCGTACACCGGCTGCGTTTCTAAAACGTCTTTCCCAGGCTGAACTGGACTGGACACGTGTTACCGTTACCCTTGTCGACGAACGCTGGGTCGATCCGCAAGACGAACGCTCCAACGAACGGCTGGTAAAACAAAACCTGCTGGTCGGACGGGCGGGTTTTGCCCATTTTGTACCCCTCTATCACAAGGGGATTACGGCTTTCGAAGCAGAAACCGAGGTTGCCGGGGCAATTGACAAATTGCCCAAGCCATTCGATGTGGTCGTTTTGGGCCTTGGTACAGACGGTCATACAGCCTCCTGGTTTCCCGATGCAACCGAACTTGCGGCTGCAACCGACCCGCTTACCAGCAAACCGGTAAGCGTAATCAGCACGGCCAGCGGTGGTGAACCACGGATGACATTGACCTTGCCAATTGTGCAGGCCAGCCGGTTTCTGGCGCTTCAAATGGAGGGCGATGAAAAGCGGCAGACGTTTGACCGTGCATTGCTGGACGGAAAGGCAGACGAGTTGCCTATCCGCCATGTGCTGCAAAATCGCAAAACCGACATCAATATTTTCTGGGCTCCATAGGAACCACGGTCGGGGCGCTAAAACATGCCGTTATTGTGAGGCATTTTTTCGGGCACTTCCTGAACAACATCCCAATGCTCAACAATTTTTCCGCCATCAACCCGGAACAAGTCGTAAAAGGCATTTGTTTTGCCGCCGATTTTGCCTTCACTAAGGGTAAGAACGAAGTTTCCCTCAGCTACAACTTTATGGATTTTGGTATAGCCAAACGAAATTTTATTGGTTTTCAGGAAAGCAAACATTGAGCGCAACCCATCGGCGCCATCGCCAACGCGCGGATTGTGTTGAAGGTAGATATCGCCGATATAGCTGTCGATATTACTGCCGTCACCTGTGAACAGTACGTCCTTTATGAAGTTGGTTACAAGATTGCGATTTTCTTCAGTTTTTCCGATG
>QIIJ01000070.1 GCA_003232595.1 Aurantimonadaceae bacterium
TGCCATTTGGCCTTGAAGAATATGGCCTCATTGTCATGGGCAAGGCGATAGAAATGGTTGTAATTGTGGCCAGATGGGTTGCTGAACGGGGCCCGTCAGGAAATACGGGTTTTCTGCCGCCTGCAGCATTGCTGGCAGGCACAATTGCACTGATTGTCGCAACGCAGCTAAAATCGCGGCTACGATTGTTGTCCCTGCCGATTGCCATGGCTGCGATGGTGATATTCAGCTTGCGGCAGTATCCCGATATAATAATTGCGGAATCTGGTGATTCCATCGCAATTCGAAGTGATGACGGACAATTGCAGTTACTCAATCCCCGTAAAGGGAAGTTCATCACCAATATCTGGAAAAAAGCATTTGCACCGGGTCTGCCAACTTCCAGGAGTGCCAATACCTATCAATGCGATGATCTTGGCTGTACGGCCACAATTGAAAGCAATATTGTACTGGCAATACCCAAACGCCTTGAAGCTTTGCAAGAGGATTGTTCTCGCGCAGATATCATTGTGACAAGGCTCAAAGTGCCAGACTGGTGCAACGGACCAACTACAATAATTGACCGGAAGATGCTGCAAAGCCGGGGAGGGCACACAATTCAGATTGTGCAAGACGACAAGAAAGGCAAATCAACAATTCTCGTCTCCCAATCGATAAACCGTTTCAAACGCCCCTGGTCTCGCCACCGCAGGTAACGGTTATTTTTTCTCGGGTCGATTTATTTCAATGTCGATGCTGGGTCGGTTGATTACCTCGCGCAGGGCAAAACTTGAGGTCATTCGCACCACCCCCGGCATGGTCGATAGCCACTCCTTGTGAATGCGTTCATAGTCGGCCAGATCGCGGGCGGCAATGCGCAGGATATAATCACTTGTACCCGACATCAAATAGCAGATCAGCACATTCGGACACTTCTTCACCGCGTCTTCAAAAGCCGAAAGATGTGCAACCGACTGGCCCTCAAGGGTCATATAAACGATCACAATTATCGGGTGACCGAGCGCGCGCGAGGAAAGCCTTGCATGATAACCGCGAATAATGCCGGATTCCTCTAAAGAATCCAGCCGCCGGGAGCAGGCAGAGGGCGAAAGACCGGCCCTGTCCGCAAGGGTCACATTGGCCATGCGGGCGTCTTTCTGTAATTCACTCAAGATGGTGATATCTATCGCATCAAGTTTAGGCATTGCAATAATTCCTTAGCATTCCTTTTAGTATCGCAATAATATACATATTTTTGTTCAATTAACAGGGTAAAACGCAAAGACATATTACTCCCAATCTGCTATTGCCGGGGCAGAATAATGCCGACCAGGACCCGGTCTGTTTTATCAGTGATATTGTCTAAATATCAGGCCCGGGAACGCCTGAACAATCCGGAGAACTGTCATGCGCATTGGTGTGCCGAAGGAAATTAAAAACCACGAGTATCGTGTCGGGCTAACACCCGGCGCTGTACGCGAATATGTGGCCCATGGTCATGAGGTTTTTGTAGAAACCAGTGCCGGTGGTGGCATCGGTGCCGAAGACGGTGCCTATATTGCCGCGGGAGCAAAGGTGCTTGCAACAGCAACCGAGGTTTTCGCCTCAGCCGATATGATAGTCAAGGTCAAGGAACCTCAGCCATCCGAGTGGATACAGTTGCGGGAAGACCAGATACTCTACACATATTTGCATCTTGCCCCGGATGCAGCTCAGACCAGGGGCCTGATTGAATCAGGCTGCACAGCCATTGCTTATGAAACTGTGACCGATAATGCCGGAACCCTGCCGCTGCTTGCCCCAATGAGTGAAGTGGCAGGAAGGTTATCCATTCAGGCGGCAGCCACAGCATTGCAGAAATCAAATGGTGGTCGCGGCATTCTGTTTGGCGGAGTGCCGGGGGT
>QIIJ01000222.1 GCA_003232595.1 Aurantimonadaceae bacterium
CTCGCATTCGGTCTTAATATTCCGGCCTGCGCCGCGCCCATATTGTTTGGCCTTTTGGGACTGGCAGCAACAACAGGAACCGTATCGACCGGCTTTTTTATGATGTTGCTGTTCGGACTTTTCCTCTCACTGCCTCTGGTGATTATTGTCATTATGCCGAGGCTTTCCGACGTATTGAACCGGCTTGGTCAAAAACTGGCAGGAATGCAGTGGGTCATCGGATCGCTGTTTGTACTGCTTGGCCTGTGGTCAATCTGGTTCGGGCTCTATGTTGATCCGGCAGACTGGGTTGGGACATGAGCGAAAAAAGCCGCTTTCTTCGTGTCGCCACCGCAGGTGTAACCTTCCAGGCCGGGTCAACGGCAGTTGATTCCGCAACCATCATGTCAGCTTTGGTCTATCAACTGACCGGCAGTTCCATAATCGTTGGCGCGGTAACGGCAATATTGCGGTTTGGCTGGTTGTTTCCGCAATTGATTGTCGGCTACCTTGCCCAACGGTCTGGCACCAGCATGCGGTATTACAGGCTTGGAGCCTTTGGTCGCGCCGCGACGATGGCAATGCTGGCGGCAGTTCTCTATTTCGGATCACATTGGAATGCGTCAGTTCTTGCAATCGCTGTCATGGTGCTTTGGACCGTCTACGCATTCATCAGCGGCATAGTCGCAGTTCCCTACAATGATATCGTCGCACGGTCGGTACAATCGGGTCTTCGAAGCCGCCTTTTGGCCGCAAGGTTTTTTGGCGGCGGCATGCTCGCACTCGCTGTTATTGCCATTGCTGACCGGATGGTTGGCAATCTGGCCTTCCCGCTGTCTTATGCAGCAATAATAGCCATGGCGTCTTTATTGATGTTCCTGTCGTCATTTGTATTCAGCGCAATGGGCGAACCCGAACAGGCGGAAAAACCGGTCAGCAAACCAACATTCTTTCAATACCTGAAGGAAGGCATGAGGGTATTTCGGATTGATCACCGGTTTCGCATGTTCGTCTATGCCCAATGGTGCGGCGGTGCCGTGATGATGGCAATGCCGTTTTATGTGGTACAGGCCAACCAGTCCGGATTTGATCTCGAACGCATTGCTCTGTTGCTCGGTGCCCAGACCATTGGTGCCCTGATCTCAAACCTGTTGTGGGGATGGTGGGGCGATAATTTCGGTAAAATCAGCCTGCTCAAGGCCATTGCTTTGGGGCGGATATTTCCGCCGCTTGCAGTTATTGTTCTTGGGCTGACTGATATTGTTGCCGCTGATCAAATGCTCATAGTCTTTATTGCGATATTCTTTGTTCTTGGTGCACTGGCCAATGGCCTGACAATTGCCGTGATCGGCTTCCTGATGGAGATATCGCCTGATACTCAACGTCCGGCCTATAGCGGATACTTCAATGCAATTACCGCACCGGCCTATCTGCTGCCACTGCTTGCCGGCATAATTGCAGCAATTTATGGTCTGTCGACTGTATTCACAATCTCAATGATCGCCGCGTTTGTCCAATCGTATCTGCTGCTGACGATTGGAAGGAAAGTCCAGTTTTATGAGGGTAAAACATGACAAAAAGAAAAATTGCCGAACCGGAATTAAACGGAAAAAACCCTGACCAAAGCGGCCTTGAGAAGATGTTGAAAAAAGCCAAAAAACTGGGTTTTTCCAAGACCGAGATCAGCCGCCTGAAAGTTGTTTATTCACCAAAAAAGGTGGATATAATCGACCAGATGGAAATGGTGGGGAAATCCAGTTAGCATTTATTCCAGGGTTTGTTGAGTATCATTGTGATGCAAGCGTCAGATCACCGGTTAAGGTTAAAGACGCAATTTTCAACGGTAGTGTCGCCGATGTGACATAATGTACATACACCCGGACAACTGATAGATAATTTT
>QIIJ01000053.1 GCA_003232595.1 Aurantimonadaceae bacterium
TGTTTTTCATCACCAACAGCAAAGACGGTACGATCGATATCGCGCGCGCCGTGCCCAGAGAAAAAATCTGCCACCATGGAGCGGATGACCTGCCACTGGTGCGGATTGGTATCCTGCGCCTCATCGACCAGAACGTGATCAATGCCCTGATCAAGTTTGTATTGCACCCACAAGCTGGCATTCGAGCGACCGAGCAGATCGGCAGTGCGGCTGATCAGGTCATCAAAATCAAGCAGGCCCCTGTTGGATTTTGCTTGTTCATAGCGAGCAATTATCGCCTCGGCCAGGACAAATAAAGCGTTGCTCGCTTCGATCTGTCTAAGAAGATTTACTCGTTCACGCGTTTCGACAAACGATGAAAACACATTATCAATCAGCCCGGTAAATTCCGCTACGCTGTCTGCAAGTTTTTTTGTGTAGATAGAGCCTATCTGTTTTGGTTCCATTTTTTTTGTAAGAAAAATTGCTTCCAGAACCCTGTAGCGGTCTTCAGGTATTTGCGCTGCAGCATATTCGCGAAGTGCTGACGCAAGAGCCAAATTGGATTTAGCAGTGACTGCCTCACATGCCTCGGCGAATTCCAGCAGTTTATCTCTTTCAAGAAATGCTGTTTTATGGGAGTTTTCAATTATGGAACCAGATGTCTCCTCCGGGCCAATATTCCACTTCCGGCGCAGGTTGTGCACTGCATTTTCAACGCCACCTGCCGATCTGAACCAGCTTTGCAGAAATTTTCGTTTTTTGATCACCTCTTCGAACGTTTTTTCGATTTTCTGATCGCCTGCCATTGCCAGAATTTGCGAAAAAGCATCACCAAGCTTTGGATTATCGCTGGAGCTCGCAGACAGAATAACGTCTTTTTGCGCCTCTTTAATCATTTTTTTCTGGGCCATTTCATCGATAATGTCGAAATGGCCGGCAATATTAGCCTCAAGCGGAAATTGGTGCAGCAACGCTTCACAAAAGGCGTGAATGGTCTGTATCTTCAAGCCACCGGGTGTTTCCAGTGCCCGGGCAAACAGCCTGCGGGCTTCGTCGATCTGTTCAGAATTTGAGGATTGGCCGGTGACCTCCTGCAGCAGGGTGGAAAGTTCTGCTTCGTCCATCACTGCCCACTGGGCCAGACGTTCAAACACCCGGTTGGACATTTCAGCCGCCGCAGCATTGGTGAAAGTCAGGCATAATATGCGTGAAGGGTCGCAGCCTGAAAGAAGCAGTCGAACCACCCGCTGGGTCAAAACATAGGTTTTGCCGGAACCGGCATTGGCTGACACCCATGCGGAACTGCGGGGGTTGGATGCTTTTGCCTGAGCCAAAAGGGTGTGGTCATCAACAAATTGTTTTTTAACTTTGGTCGGGCTCATTCAAAGCCCTCCTCATCGCCAACCGACCACTCCAGCACTCTTGCAAGGTGATCATAGTCGCCGTTTAATTCACCCTGTTTGAATGGCCGCGCCCGTGAAAGATAGCCTTTATTCGGGTTTTGATAAGCCTGAACCAGTGCATCCAGGGAGGCCCAGGCTTTGCGGCACAATGCGTCGGGCTCGAGAACATCCTTGTTGCGGGAGGAGGGAGCACCGAGACTGTCTGCTTTGAAGCCATCGCCGGGCCGAAGGCGCACATAGACCAGTTCGCGAATATTTTTGCAGTCGATGCCGGTAAACGCGCCGCGTAAAACCATGGCACCCTCAATGGGCAATTGCGGGGCGATCAGGGAATTTGCCTGGCCAATACTGGGATTAGTGCCGGTTTTATAGTCTATAATGGAGATGCTGCCGTCCCGCATAATATCGATCCTGTCGGCCCTGCCTTTGACAACAAATCCAGATGTGCCAATGTTTATCTGCCCTGCCTGCTCGACCAGCTTGGTGTG
>QIIJ01000484.1 GCA_003232595.1 Aurantimonadaceae bacterium
GGGACGCATGATTGCGTCATATAAATTAAATAGATTCGACGGACAATCATGCGTCCCGCGTTTCACTCAAATGGTTTCAGCCTGCGAATTCAGCGTGGGTGTATCCCCGTTCGGCCGTCACCCCGGAATCGTGGCACACGATATCCGGGGCCTGCTATGCACATCCACAACAGGGGGTGATCGATCATGAACAATGTTGCCACATCCAGCAAATCTCACATTCCCGAACCCGTGGCAATCATCAGTGGGTCCCGATTCCGGGATGACGTCCTGGAAAGTTGTGGGGAGGGTAGGTATAGAGCCATTGCTGTCCGGTTTAACACCGCCCAACCTTCAATCGTCATCCTCGGGCGCCGTCCCGAGGATCCAGAAAATGCCCAAAACACTAATAAATTCAACATTTTGCACGACACGCACTGGATCCTCGGCACGGTGGCCGAGGATGACGATGATGAGGGTATTGGAAGTGAGGTTTTGTCTCGCGGCTGTTCCTCCGCTGCGTCCATGGGGCTTACTACGGGCCTGCGACGGCGCGCCAGAATGCTGGCGGCTCGCTGTGCGCTCGCTGTATGGAGAGTTGAAGAATTTCCCTGACTCAGCGTTACGGCGAGTTATGGGCGCACAATCCCTACCGTATGGCGAGCGAACAGCGAGCCGCCCGGTCAGGGCGCGCGTCGCAGGCCGGGCGAAGCCCGATCAGCCGTGAGACCAAACCTCAACTCCCCACACCCACAATCCCGAACCCGTATCCGGGTCGAACCCCCTTACCCCCCGGTCATGCTCATGTGTCTTGCAACAGCCGGGCCCTTGTTGTTTCGGTCGATAATGAAATCGTGGCCTTTTGGTTTGCGGGATATGGCTTCGGTGATTGCCGCGTTGAGCAGTTCATCACCTTCCGAGGCGCGCAAGGGTGCACGCAAATCGGCGGCGTCATCCTGGCCGAGACACATGAACAAAGTGCCAGTGCAGGTGAGGCGGACACGGTTGCAGCTTTCGCAGAAATTGTGGGTCAGCGGGGTGATGAAACCAAGCCTGCCACCGGTTTCTTCAACCTCCACATAGGTAGCCGGGCCACCGGTTTTGTAAGGAATATCGTTCAATGTCAGGGTTTCAGACAGGCGTTCGCGTACCCTGGAAACTGGCAGGTATTGCTCGTTGCGGTCGCCGTCAATTTCACCCATTGGCATGGTTTCAATCAGGGTCAGATCCATGCCTTCACCATGGGCCCAGCGCAACATCGGCTCGATCTCATGTTCGTTGAAACCCTTGAGCGCCACCATGTTGAGCTTCAGCGCGATGCCCGCGCGTTTAGCGGCCTCAATCCCCTCCATCACCTGGCCAAGGCGGCCACGGCGGGTGATCTCGGCGAATTTTTCAGCATCAAGTGTGTCGAGCGAAACATTGATCCGGCGGACACCGCAATCAGCCAGTTCGTCGGCATATTTTGCCAGTTGGGAACCATTTGTGGTGAGGGTGATTTCGTCAAGTTTGCCGCTATCGAGATGGCGCGAAAGAGTGCGCACGAAGCCCATAATGCCCCGCCGCATCAGTGGTTCACCACCGGTCAGCCGCAAGCGCCGCACACCCTTGTTGACAAAAGCTGTGCACAGACGATCCAGTTCCTCAAGTGTCAAAAGTTCCTTTTTGGGCAAAAAGGTCATGTTCTCAGCCATGCAATAGGTGCAGCGGAAATCACAACGATCCGTCACCGACACTCGCAGGTAGGACACAGTACGACCAAAGGGATCGGTCATCGAATTAGGCATTGCTTGTCCTCATATTGCTCGGCGATGATATAGTGGGAGTGCAATAGCAGACCATGTTTCCACGGCAGGTGATTTGAATCAAGTAATGGCGAGAAAAATATTGGTGAAGTGGCTTGGGAATGAGGTTTCCGAGTTGCATATATTTCCTCAAACTAGTCATCCCGGAATCGCGAATGCGATATCCGGGACCCACTATGCTGTGCCGGTAATTTCGGTCGTATTTGGGGTTTTTGATGTTGCAAGCGATGTCATGACCAGGTCCCGGATACCGCTATGTGGATTCGGGATGATGGAAATGGAAGGAGAATTGCCAGCGAATACACACCTGAGATGATGTACGTGTACCAAATATCTGTAACAGCAAAAATCTACCGGTTTTTTCCCCGCATCAGTGCATTGGCGGCTTCGGGAATATTAGTGCCGGGGCCGAATATGGCTTTTATGCCCGCTTCGGTGAGAAAATTATAGTCCTGTTGCGGGATGACGCCACCGCAGATGACGATTTTATCGGCAGCATTGCGGGTAGCCATTTCTTTGACCAATAAGGGTGCCAGCGTTTTGTGGCCGGCGGCGTGGGAAGATATGCCGATGATGTCGACATCAAGTTCGACAGCAAGACCGGCGGCCTCCTCCGGTGTCTG
>QIIJ01000188.1 GCA_003232595.1 Aurantimonadaceae bacterium
CCTTCCTTGCGGCGACCTTTATCTTCTTGATTGTCGTCTTTACGACCATCAATAGCCAGGGTGAGGCATAAATCATTGGCGGATGACCTTTCTGCTCCCAAGTCAGATCGCGCGAAAACCTGCATTCGTGTCGAGCAAAACAATTTTGGCTTTACCGATGCGGTGTAGCGTCATTGCCGGAGTGTCTTCAACCGCCGGGCATCAGAAAACCTCACATAACCTTTGTCTATGGCATGGGGCGGTTTAATTATTTTCCAAATGGCTCAGCCCGTCTACAGTATCGCTGCTTCGCAGGAGAGAAAAATGAACAACATTGCGCACGGTGTATGGGCGGCAAGCCTCACGCCGCTGAATGAGCGGTTAAATATAAACACGAGTGAATACATTCAGCATATTCGTAATCTGTTTGATCAGGGCTGTAACGGTGTCGCCCTCTTTGGCACCACTGGAGAAGCAAATTCATTTTCCATCGAGGAAAAACTATCCGTCCTTGCAGAGGTCACAAAAGCTGGGTTTGCCCTGGATCAATTGATGGTTGGCACCGGGTGCTGTGCGGTTAGCGATACGATATTATTCACCCAAAAGGCGATTGATCTCGGCTTTACAAATTTTCTGGTTTTGCCGCCTTTCTACTATAAAGGCGTGAGTGCGCAGGGCATTTTCAATTCTTATGCTCAACTCATCGCCGCTCTTCCGCAAACAGGTGTGAACATCATTGTCTATGATATTCCGCAAATGTCCGGTGTAGAGATTAGCCTGGAATTATTGCAACGCCTCCGCGACACTTTTCCCAATATAATCAAAGGCGTAAAAAACTCGACAGGAGACTGGACAGCGATCAAAGCCGCTTGCGAAACTATGCCGGGTTTTGCTGTTTTTGCCGGTACGGAACAATATCTACTGCCAACCCTGCAAGCAGGGGGCGCAGGCTGCATTTCAGCGACAGCCAATGTAACTTCAAAAAAACTTGGCGAGATTTATGCCAGCTATAAAACTCAAGATGCCGAGCATTTGCAATCTGTTGCGACAGAAACCCGGCTTATGTTGCAGCAATATCCGCCCGCCCCCGCGCTTAAACAAATCATCGCGCAAACTTTGCGGCGGAAAAGTTGGACAAATATACGACCGCCCCTGGTAAACTTAAGTGCAGAGGATGCCCAAAGCATGCTCCGAACAATAGAAGCATCGGGCTTTGCCCTGAACCAATACCCGTCCCTGGAAACCGCTGGGTGAGTTTGTGAGATCAATATGAAGTCTTTTTTGCCGCAAACCAATATCATGATGGGTCCGGGCCCATCCACTGTCTCCAAACGGGTATTGGAGGCCACCGCGCGGCCAACGATTGGTCATCTTGATCCCGATTTTATCGGCCTAATGGACGACATCAAAACCTTGCTGCGCTCGGCGTTCAAAACCGACAATCCCCTGACATTTCCTGTATCTGCCCCAGGGTCGGCTGGCATGGAAATGTGTTTTGTCAATCTGATTGAACCCGGTGACAAAGTCCTGGTGTGTATCAATGGCGTCTTTGGCAACCGGATGTGCGAAAATGTTGAGCGTATAGGCGGGCAAGTCATACCCATTACAGACGATTGGGGGCGGGCGATTGATCCGGCGAAAGTCGAGACCGCGCTTAATGCACATCCCGGCGCCAAAGCTCTTGCTTTTGTCCACGCGGAAACATCAACCGGCGCATTATCTAATGCTGAAACGCTCTGCTCTCTGGCCCGGAAACACGGCCTTTTGACAATCGTGGATACAGTAACCTCCCTTGGTGGGGTGGCGCTAATGGTCGATGAGTGGGGGATTGACGCGACATATTCAGGCTCTCAGAAATGTCTGTCCTGCCCGCCGGGGCTTTCACCTG